>NZ_JNAA01000108.1:0-198359 GCF_000696055.1 Exiguobacterium sp. AB2 | reverse complement strand
AGGAATCTCAGGATTCCTCTTTTTGTATGCGCCCAATCGCCTCGACGACATCGCTCGCGAGCACGCTCGCCGGATGCATCGATTCACTCATTTTTTTCGCTGCGAGGGCATGCCAGAGCACCGCTTGCTCATTCGGATTGTGTGGAGTCTCGATGCGTCGGCACCTGGCCCACATGGCAAGGAGCATCCCTGTCAGGACGTCCCCGCTCCCACCTTTGGCGAGGGCCGACGCTTCGACCGTATTGACGGCGCCCGGCCCTTCAGGTGTGACGATGAGGGTGTGCGTCCCTTTTAAAATCAAGTGGACACCGTGCCGCATCGCGAACGCACGTGCCACTCCGAAACGGTCCGCCTCAATCTCCTCGACCGTCTGCCCCGTCATCCGCGCGAGCTCTCCAGGGTGCGGGGTCAGAATCAAAGTTCCGGCAGCGTCGAGATGTGCGTGTGATAGCGCGCCGGCGTCCACGACTAAAGGCATCGTTTTTTTACGAACGGATTCCCATATACGAACGAGCGTTTCGCCCTCGACCATGCCGGGACCAATCGCAATCGCGTCCACGTCTTTATTTGCGATGGCGTCTGCGCTCGTATACATCGCTTCCGGAAGACCGGCCTTAAGCGGTGATGCCTGCTCTGGCACAATCATCTCGAGCAAACCGATTCCGGTTCGCAGTGCCGCCCTTCCCGCTAAAAACGGCGCGCCAATCAAATGCTCGCTTCCGCCAATCAATAGTCCGCGCCCATACGTCGTCTTATGGCTGAACCGTTCCCGCGTCAACAGACTGTCATCAAAGTCGGCTTCGGTCAAGACGCGCCAACTTGACGTATGCGGCAAACCGATATCGACCCGCTCCACTTCCCCGTAATACGGTGCCGTCTTCGGCAAGAAAGCCGAACGCTTGAACCCATGCAACGTGTACGTCATCGTCGCGGTTACGGCGTGGCCATCGAAATCGTGTGCGGTGTCACTTGGGACGCCGGACGGCACATCGATCGAGACGATGTTTGTAGGTTGGCTCATCAGCCACGAAATGACGTCGCGACCCTTTCCAGTAACAGCGCCGCTCAACCCAATCCCATATAAAGCGTCCACAATCCAGTCGGTCGATGGCGGCGTGTCAACGATTGTGACGTACTGCTCGGCGTATGCCGCATGCATCGAGGTAGCGTCTGTTTTCGGCGCACCAAGAGGCGACCAGACGAAGACGTCATGTCCGCGCTGTGCCAGTTCACGCGCCACCACCCAACCGTCGCCGCCGTTGTTTCCAGTCCCGCATACGACGAGCACAGACGCCTCATCCGGAAGCTGAAGTCGATGCGCCACGGCTGAAGCCGCGCGCTCCATCAACACGGTCTCAGGCATACCTTGCTGCTTGGCGTTCGCATCCGCTCGTTTAATCTCGTTTGCCGTATAAATCATCTCTCGCTCCCCCTTCACGATGTAGCAAAAAAAGGATTGACGTCGTCAATCCCTTAAGGCCTTACACTGTTTACAATACCCATAAATCTCGAACTTATGATCAATCACTTCGAAGTCCGGGTCGAGCGCCTCGACGTAACGCATCGGACAGAGGTCGAGCAGTTTCGTCTTGCCGCACCCACGGCAAATCAAATGGTGATGGTGATGACCGGCGCTACATGTGACTCGAAACGCCTTCTCTCCGCTTAATTCAGTCGCCTCAAGAAGCCCTTCTTCGGCGAACGACTTCAAGTTGCGATATACCGTGTCAAAACTCATCGTCGGGTGCTTCGCGCGCATATAGTCCAACACGTCTTTGGCGCTGACGTAACGTTCCTCCTGAGCCAAGTACGCATACATCTCAACCCGCTTCGGCGTCACTTTCAACGATGAGGATTGCAATCGATTCAGTTGTTCTGTCTCATTCATACGTAGCCTCCTTCTTCCGCAACGACCCAATCTTTTCAAGTCCCATGACGACAGCTAAAATACCCACGGCCAAAAGGACAATCACGCCACCGGGTGCCACATCAAGTTCATAGGCGAGGACGAGCCCTCCGATTGTGGCCACTTCACCGAAGATGATGGCCCATACAATCGTCTGTTTGAAACTCTTCGTGAACCGGAGCGCAGCCGCAACCGGAAGCGTGATCAAGCTCGAGACGAGCAACGTCCCGACGATTCGCATACTGACCGCGATGACGAGGGCGACGACGAACATGAACACGAGATGCAACAGCGTGCTCGGCAATCCCGACACTTTCGCCTGCTCCTCATCGAACGATAAGAACAACAGTTGTTTATAAAACACGGTGATGACGACGACCGTGATGACCGCCACACCGACAATCAAGACGATGTCAGACGGACTGACCGCTGAAATCGAGCCGAACAACAGCGTCGACAAATCGACCGAAAAGCCGCGAGAGAGCGAGATGAAAATCGCGCTCAACCCCATCCCAGCCGACATCATGATCGGGATGGACAGCTCCTGGAAGTGGACGTATTTGTTACGGAGCCAATCGAGCCCGAGTGCCGCCAGCACCGAGACGAGCGTCCCAAGATAGAGCGGATTCAAGTCCGAGAACAATAACACGTATTGCCCGAGGAACAGACTGAAGGAAATCCCGGCGAGCGTCACGTGCGACAAAGCATCAGCAATCAAGCTCATCCGCCGAACGACGACAAACGAGCCGATGAGCGGGGCCGTAAACCCGATGACGACTGCCGCGATGAACGCATAACGTAAAAACCCATACGTGAGTAAATCCGAGATCATGAGGAACCTTCATGAACGAGCAATTTGACGGGATACGGCTTGATGGCCGTCAACTCACTCAGTTCGCTATATTCTTTCAAACCGCAGTTACACGCCAGCCGGCCCCGATCGAGATGGACGACTTTCGTGACGAGATCGGTCACGACGTTCAAATCATGAGTGACGAGGATGAACGTGCACGACGTATGCTCACGCAACAAGTGAAGCACCTCGTAAAAATCGCGCAAATGTTTTTGGTCGACACCGACCGTCGGCTCATCGAGAATCAACAAATCCGGTTGATTGACAATGGCACGGGCGATGAACACACGCTGTTGTTGACCACCTGACAGACTCCCGATTTTACGGTCTCGATATTGCCACATATTGACGGTCTCGAGAGCGTTTTGAATCGCGGCCTGATCTTCCATATTCAATCGTTTAAACAGGCCGATTCTCCCATACCGCCCCATGGCGACAACTTCTTCGACCGTCACCGGAAAGCCCGAGTTAAACGAGGCTGCTTTTTGGGAAACGTAACTGATACGGGACTTATCTTTAAACTGGGATTGGGGTCGACCGAACAGTTCGACCGAACCGCTTTGGGGCGTCAACAATCCTAAAATCGACCGGATGAGCGTCGATTTACCCGACCCATTCTCGCCGACGATGGCAACGAAGTCCCCTTGCTCAATCTCGATGGAAACGTCTCGGAGCGCGGCCGTGCCATCATAGTAATAGGACACGTGATTTAGTTTCACGACAGATGTCGTCATAATCGTTAACCTTCTCTCATTAATTAAATCGTAATCATTTCTACTTCTTGGCGTCTGTATTATACAGAACATTTCGGATTGCTTCAAGTTTGAGAAAAATAACGTAGAACGATACGGGTCCGTCCTATTGAAATCAAGATGAGTTTACAATCAATTCGGTGTAAACTGAAAGTAACGCAAAGAGGGGGATGCACCGTGAAAAAAAAATAGCAGTCATTGACATCGGGTCGAACTCGATTCGAAACGTCATCTTTGAGGTGAACGGTCACGGTCAGTATTTTGAACGTCTGAACGTGAAGGAAGTCGCTCGCCTCTCGAGCCACATCACCGAAGACAATGAACTTTCCGCTGAAGGAATTAGCTCGTTGATTGAGACGTTACAACATTTTATCAGCTTGAACGACCACCACGAGGTTTTGGAGACGCTACCTGTGGCAACTGCCGCGATTCGAAACGCAAGTAACTCCGATGCGATTTTAGCCGAAGTCCGTCAAGCGACCGGAATGGAGATTCGGTTGTTGAGCGATTATGAGGAAGCGTTCTATGGCTATTCGGCCATCGTCAACTCGACGTATATCGAGGACGGGTACTCGGTCGACATCGGGGGCGGTTCGATGGAAGTGACATACTTCAAAGACCGGGAGCTCGTCTTCTATCACAGTTTCCCGTTCGGTGCCGTTACGCTCACGAACGACTTCATGAAAGGTGAAGTGATGACGAAAGAGGAGCGGAAGCAACTCATCTCCTTCTTAAAAAAATCATTTAAAGATCTCGACTGGCTCGAACCGCACGGCGTCCCACTCGTCGGTGTCGGCGGGACGGCGCGAAACTTGGTCCGGGTCGAACAGTCGCTATCTCACTTTCCGCTTGAAGGGATTCATCAGTACACGATCGATGCCGATCGGCTCGAGGAAGTCGTCGATGAACTCGTCGGCCAATCGAGTATGCAACTCGGGCGGCTCGATGGCCTATCGAAAGACCGGGTCGATATCATCGCCCCTGCCGTGACGGCGATCGGTGAACTCGCCCGCTATTTGAAAGTACCCGAGTTCACGATGAGCAATAACGGTCTTCGCGAAGGCCTGTTCTACGAATATTATTTGAAGGCGAACGATGAGGTCCGGTTTGCCGATGTGAAAGAGGAAAGCTTCCGGCATTTCGAGCAACAATATGATGTCAATCCGGAGCGTCACCGCCACCTCATCCATTTGGCCCGCCAAATCTATACCGGATTGATTGAGACGAAAGCAATCAAACCGAAACCGTATGAGCCTGGACTGTTAGAAGGCGCTTGCCGCCTTGCCTACGTTGGTGAATACATCGACCACAACAACAAGAGCGACCATACGTTCCATTTGATTACAACGAACGACTTCAAAGGGCTCAATAACGAGGATCGTCTCGCCCTCGCCCTCGTCTCGTCGTACAAATCGCGACGACTGCTCGACCAACATATCGAAGGCTTTCCCGAATGGTTTGATTCGAAGATGTTGAAAAGCCTTGAACTGCTCGGCTCAATCGTCAAACTCGTCGACGCCCTCGACTTGACGGAGCGGCAAATCATCGACCATCTCGATGTCTCGACAAATGAGGACGGGCTCGTCTTCCACTTACAAACGACTGACACCGCCCGCTTTGAACTGCAACGCGGGGTTCGACATAAGAAACACCTCGAACGCGCCATCGACCAGGCCATCGAACTACGTGTAGAAGAGAGAGGGACATCATGACCATTTATACACCTGAACATTTCAACAACCGTGAGCTGAGTTGGCTCAGCTTCAACGAACGCGTGCTCCAAGAAGCAATTGATGACCGCAACCCGCTCATGGAGCGGCTCAAGTTTCTCGGCATCTTCTCGTCGAACCTCGATGAGTTTTATATGGTGCGATTCGGCGGTTTGAAGGACGAAGTGCTCGCCGGTTTCAACCGACCGGAAGACAAGGCTGGACTGACACCGAAGCAGCAGATTAAGGCGATTTCGATTAAAGCGCAGGAACTCGTCGAACTACAATATGCGACGTACAAGAAAGTGACGAAACAACTCGCGAGCGAGGACGTCCGTTTCTTGCGCCCAAAACATTTGAACAAGACACAACTCGATTTCATCAAACAATATTTCCGGACCCACGTCTTCCCGGTCCTCACCCCGATTGCCGTCGATGCGTATCGTCCGTTCCCGATGCTGCTGTCGAAATCACTCAACATCGCCGTCGAGATCGCGTCTAAAGAGGAGGGCAAGAAACGGCTCGCCCTCGTCCAAGTGCCGGCCGTCTTGCCACGCTATCTCGAACTACCGACCGAAGACGAAGACCATGCCGACCTCATCTTGCTCGAGGATATCATCATCCAATTTGTCGATTCGTTGTTTAAAGGCTATGAGGTCGAATCGACGATGCCGTTTCGAATCACGCGGAACGCCGATATGCCGTTCCACGAAGAAGGCAGTCGTGACGTGCTTAAACAAATCGAGAAAGAGCTAAAGAAGCGCCGGTATGGGGTCGCGATCCGACTTGAAGTGCAACAGCGCTCGCTCAGTAAAGAGCTGTTGTTCATGCTTCAGGATGTGCTCGATTTACACGACCGCGATATCTTCATCGTAGACGGTCCAATCGATATGACGTTCTTGTTCGGCGTCTACAATAAAATCGGGACCGAATATGACGACATGATTAACGAGACGTTGATTCCGTTCATCCCAGAAGGGCTTGAGTCCGGCAAAGACTTGTTCCAAAGCCTGTTGAAACAAGACTATTTGCTGCATCATCCGTATCATTCGTTCGACCCGGTCGTCCGTTTCATCGCCCAGGCCGCGAAAGACCCGAACGTCTTGGCCATCAAACAGACGCTCTATCGCGTCTCCGGCGACTCGCCCATCATCAAGGCGTTGACCGATGCGGCCGAGAGCGGGAAGCAGGTGACCGTCCTCGTCGAACTCAAGGCCCGGTTCGATGAGGAGAAGAACATCCAATGGGCAAAACAGCTCGAGAAAGCGGGGGCCCACGTCATCTATGGCTATAAAGAGTTGAAGACACACTCGAAGATCACGCTCGTCGTCCGCATTCTTGAAGGTGGGGTCTTGCAACGGTTCGTCCACCTCGGTACCGGCAACTATAACGATTCGACGGCGAAACTCTACACCGACATCGGCTTATTGACGACGAACGAAGAGCTCGCCGAGGACGCGACGAACTTCTTCAACTGGCTATCTGGATACGGAGAACGCCCATCATGGCACAAGTTCGAGACGTCCCCAGATGATATGCTCGATTTCTTTTTACAGAAAATCGAGGATGAGATCAAACTACATGAGAAGTATGGGAACGGACGTATCGTCGCTAAGATGAACTCAATCACAGACAAGGCGATCATCATGAAGCTTTATGATGCCTCGCAAGCCGGTGTGAAGATTGACTTGATCATCCGCGGGATTTGCTGCCTTCGTCCCGGTATCAAAGGCATCTCCGAGAACATCCGGGTCATCTCCATCATCGACCGCTACCTTGAGCATTCTCGCATCTTCTATTTTTATCAGAACGGGAAAGAAGACTTATATTGCTCATCGGCAGATTGGATGACGCGCAACATGAAGAAGCGCATCGAGATTTTATTCCCGATTCTTGACTCAGGCCATAAATCGTACATCAAAGATATGCTGGCGCTCCAACTCGTCGATAACGTCAAAGCCCGGAGCCAACGCGCCGACGGCAGTTATGTCTATATCAAACAGGAGCCGGGTCAAGAACGCATCCAGTCCCAAATCATCATCCACCAGTACACGGGGGGGCGATGGAACAACATCCCGAGCGTGTTCGAACGGGAGCCGTCGAATTGGGCCGAACGTGAAGTCCTTCGTTTAAAAGCGGAGAACGAAAAAACGACAGATGACTGATGTTAGACTTCTCAAAGCGAAAAGAACGGTGTATAATGAACTCGGTTAATATCAATAAAACGTTTTCATTTCATTATACGGAGGAATCACGATGCAAGAAATCCTATTATCGTTACTCGCCGGCCTTATTTGTGGCATGATTTTCACGGCCTTGAAATTACCGCTCCCGGCCCCACCGGTTCTCCCAGGGGTCATCGGGATCTTCGGCGTGTTTCTCGGCATGAAAGTTTATCAGTTCGCGGTCGCCAACTGGCCATTTTAACAAAAAGGAACGATGTCCGTGTGGACATCGTTCCTTTTCATTTGTAGTGTAACGCTTTATGGCATGTCGGGCAGACCCACATCTCCTCGTCGGCATCGATGTGGTATTCCATCAATCGATTGGCGAGCGGCCCGTAAAAGTCTGATAAATCCAAGGCACAATAGGCGCATACGGTCGTCGGTGACACCCGATGCTCAAATTGTCGTTCGCGTGCGAGATGTGCCTCATATGCAGAACGGCTCCACCGTCTCGACGGGACACGATACCCCTCGTCCCAAAGGCGCTTCAACGTGTCATAATCCGTCGCCTCGTCATACGTGCCGAGCCGAAGTAATGGATGATGAAAATCGAGGGCGAGCAAGTCGACAAGGCTGTACACCCCAGTCGCAACGGACGGTTCAAGCCAATAGCGGTCGTCGGGCCGCTGCGTCGTCTCGACGAGCAGCACCTCCGCCTCGGCAACGATGCCGTGACCGATGAGTTCGATAAACGCGGTCGGGGTCGCGACATCGCCTTCGACATAGAATGGACTCTGCTCTTGAAAATAGACCGGCAGCGCGGACCAGGCGTCAAACGCGCCTGGGTCGATTCGAAGCCGATTCATCGGTTATTGATGCGCGAGCGTGAACCGCTCCCGCCACTCCGCATCGAATTCAGATGCGCGGAACATCGCAATCTCTTGCTTGTATGGTGCGACTTTCGTCTTGTCATTAATCGGGATATAAGGCGTCTCCAAAATTTTCGGAAGGTGCGCGAACGCTTCATGATGGATGATGCGGTTCAACGTATCAAAGCCGATCTCCCCGTAGCCGATGTTTTCGTGTCGGTCTTTCTTCGCCCCGCGCACGTTCTTCGAATCATTCACATGAATGACGCCGAGACGCTCGAGACCGACAATCCGATCGAATTGATCGATGACGCCATCGAGGTCGTTTACTAAGTCGTATCCGGCATCATGGACGTGGCACGTATCGAGACAGACCGAGAGACGGTCGTTATGTGTCACGCCGTCAATGATTGTCGCGAGCTCTTCGAACGTTTTCCCGAGTTCGCTCCCTTTTCCGGCCATCGTCTCAAGCGCGATTTTGACGGTCTCATCACCCGTGAGCACCTCGTTTAACCCTTCGATGATGCGAGCGAGCCCGATGTCTTCCCCTGCCCCGACGTGAGCACCCGGGTGAAGGACGACGTGGCGTGCGACTTGGAGCGCCTCCGCCCGCTTAATCTCGGCGGCAAGAAACGACACGGCGAGTTCGAACGTCTCCGGTTTCGTCGTATTGCCCAAGTTGATAATGTACGGTGCATGGACGACAATCTCCTCGATGTTATGCGCGGCCATGTGGGCGAGTGCCGCTTCAATATTCAAATCTTCAATCGGCTTCCGACGTGTATTCTGAGGCGCGCCGGTGTAGACCATCATCGTCGTCGCCCCGTAAGAGACCGCCTCCTCACTCCCTGCAAGAAGCATCTTCTTTCCTGAAACCGAAACGTGTGAACCAATTTTCAATGTCATCATCTTCCCTTCCTATCTTCTCTCTTCAGTGTACACAAAAAGCAGAACCGACTCCAAGAAGTCGATTCTGCTAACGGGTTAACGTTTGTTTTTCTTACGGATTTCACGACGCTCTTTGCGTTGACTCTGCATATGCTCGCGTGAGGCCGTCTCTTTCAACTTGTACTTGAACTTTTTCTTGTAGCCCGGTTTGACTTTCTTCTTCGCCTTTTTAATTTCCCCGGCCATGCGGCTGTGGGCCGTCTGCGAAACTTTCATCTTCCGGTCGGTCGTACGACGTTTGCGCGTCTTGATCGGTTGGAGTGACCCGTTGCGCACGTCGACGTGCGTGAAGGTGAATCCACGCTCTTCAAGACGGTTGATTGGACCGTTCTCGTGGTCTTCGTACAGCGTGTACGCCTCACCCGTCGCCCCGGCACGGCCCGTCCGGCCGACACGGTGCGTGTAGAAGTCGAGATCTTTCGGGATCCCGAAGTTGATGACGTGCGACACACCTTTAATATCGATACCACGCGCAGCCAAGTCGGTCGCGATGACGTATTGATACTTCGCGTCGTTAATATCTTTAATCGCTTGCTTCCGGCGACGGGCTTGCATGTCTCCGTGGAGCGTCCCGACGTTGAGTCCCGCCTCGCGGAACGTCGTCTCGAGCTCGTCCGCTTCTTGTTTCGTGTTCGTGAACACGAGACAGACGAACGGATTGATCGCTTTGGCGACTTCGACCGTCAATTCTTTACGGTCACGGTGACGCACTGGAATCGTGTGGTGCTTGATTTTCGGCACGACACGGTGCTCCGCACTCGCTTCCGCATAACGCGGGTCATGCAAATATTTCTTCAAGAACGGCTCGAGCTTCTCTGGAATCGTGGCCGAGAAGACCATCGTCTGAAGTTTTTCCGGCAACGCCTGCGCGATGCGGTCGACCTCAGGCAAGAAGCCCATGTCGAGCATTTGATCGGCCTCATCGACGACAAAGTGTGTGACTTTGTGCGGGAAGAGCGCCTGGACTTTCATCAAGTCGAGGATACGACCTGGTGTCCCGATGATGAGTTGTGGTGGGTTTTTCATGC
Organism: Exiguobacterium sp. AB2; assembly: GCF_000696055.1. Lineage (NCBI taxonomy): Bacteria > Bacillati > Bacillota > Bacilli > Caryophanales > Exiguobacterium > Exiguobacterium sp. AB2. The sequence goes on along the minus strand of NZ_JNAA01000108.1, from coordinate 188,129 downwards.
GATCGATTTGACGTTCACGGTCGGTCCCACCGACAATCAAACTTGTTTTGATAAATTCCGGTTGTTTGACGAGGAGCGATTTCAACTCCTCATGAATTTGCCATGCAAGTTCACGCGTCGGCGCGACGACGATCGCTTGGACCGACTGCTCTTCCGGGTTGATGGCTTCTAAAATCGGCAAGAGAAACGCGAGCGTCTTCCCTGTACCGGTCTGTGATTTTCCGATGATGTCGCGACCGTTCATAGCAGCCGGAATGATCCGGGCTTGGATGTCGGTCGGTTTGGTGATGCGCTTTTCTGTCAAGGCATCGACGATAAACGGTAACAATTTGAACTGTTGGAAGCTGTTCAATCGATACACCTCCTGTTTCTTTCCACTTTTCCTAGCATAGCGGAATCTAATCATTTGTCAATTAATCTTTTATGAGACCTTCATATAAATAGCTCGATGAGTAGTAATGCCGGGAAATCTTTTTCCCGCTCAAATGCTGTTCGAGTGCTTTGAATCCGACTTCAATCATCTCGTTCGGGGACTGGACGACGGTCGCATCCACCTTGCCGCTATGGATAAGCGGATAAATCTCTGTCACACCGTCGACCGAGACGATCGTCTTCTCGAGCAACCCTCTGCTCTCAAGGGCACGGACGACGCCGAACGTATTGTCATCATTGTGCGAGAAGACGGCATCGAACGGGATGTCTTCTTTTAACCAGCGTGACATTTCAATCTCGGCTTGGAACGTGTCGAAGTTGCCCGTGAGCGAGGCAACGACTTCGAGCTCGTCATGAGCCCGGTCGTACTCCGTCAAACCGAGGCTTCGGTCAATCGTCGAGCGCACCTTGGCCGTCCCCCTCACCTCAACGACCCGAATCGGACGATTCAGGTCAGCATGTTTCGCGACGATATGGTTCGCCGCCATCCGACCGATTTCAACGTTGTCCGAGACGACCGATGTGAGTACGCTATCATGGTCAATCATCCGGTCGATGGCGATAATCGGGATTCCTTCGCGTTCCGCTCGCTCCAAAGAGGGTCGGATGAACGTCTCATCGAGCGTCGTCACAAAGATGGCCTCGACGCCTCGATCAATCAAAGAGTCGAGTTTCTCTTTTTCTAGCACACGGGAATCTTCACTCGTCGTCGGGACGGGAATGAACCCTTTTTGATTGGCCGTCCTGACGAAAGCGGCGAGCAACTTGTTCGCATGTTCGTGCTTGTCGCTCACAAAGACGAAACCGACTTCATTATCTTTCGTTTTTTGTTCCGGTAGTTGAATCGATGTGATGAGTAAAATCGTCATCGCCCATACGACCGGGAGCCATAGCCAATAGTGTCGGAATCCCTTCATACGTCGGACCGCCTTGGGATTTTAATCATCATGGCCGTACCTTCTCCTTCGACACTTTCAATTTCCATTCGTCCATTCACGGCTTTCAAGTATTCCCGAATCATATACAAGCCGAGCCCGTTCCCGTTATCTTTCGTCGTATAAAACGCCGAACCGACGGCCTGGACTTGTGCTTTCGTCATACCCACGCCGTTATCCTCAATCAAAAAGCGATAGTCACGTTCCGTGAAAAGAATCGTCACGGTGACGCTACCGTCCGCACCTTTTGAATCGACGGCCTCGACCGCGTTTTTGAACAAGTTGTAGATGATTTGAACGAGCATATCGTTCGAGCAATAAAACGGTGGCATCTCGTTCGGGACGATCAGTTCCCATTTCGTCACCCGTTTATAACACTCGGCATCGAGTAATAACTCGAGTCGCGCTGCAAATTCAGCCATGTCAATCCACTCTTCATCTCGTTTTGACTGGTCCGGCTTCGCGAGCGTGAGCATCGTCGTAATCAAGTGATTGGCCCGGTTGAGCTCCGATAAGGCCAAGTCGAGCATCTCTTGACTGCTGTGCCCTTCTTTCACCATTTGAAGCGTGATTTGGACAGGCGTGAGCGGGTTTCGAATCTCGTGGGCAATCCCGGCGGCGAGCTGGCCGAGCGAGGCGAGCTTCTCTTGTTGGAGCAACAGTTGTTGCTGACTCAACTGCTCGCGCCGGGACGTTTCCATCCGTCTCGAATAATCGTTATACGTGTCGAGTAGCGTCTGGACTTCTTTGGAACCGGTCCGTTCGAGTTGAATCGGCTCGAGGGACTGTTGCCGTTTAATGTTCTGCACGAGCTCTGTGAGCGGGCTCGTCAATGTCTTAGATAGAAGCAATCCGACGAGGATACTTAAAAAGAACGTGACGAGCGTGATCAATAAATATTGCCAACGCGTCGCATAGACCGCTTCATAGACGGAATCGGTGCTATGTTTGGCGAGCACGCTCCAACCGTTGACCCGGGCGTCCGGTTCATACATATAGACGTCCGTGTCCGTGCTCATGATGGAGCGTACGTCCTTGTCTTTCGCCGATTCGATGACCGACCGCGACAAGCGCCGCTCGGCATCGGTGACGAGGTTGAACGATGTCGACAAGACTTCCCCGCGCTCGTTCAATAAATACAAAATCATATTGTCATTCGCCGACTCCAGGACACGCCGATACAAGTCCGAGTTGAGGACGCTGATGCTGCCCCCGAACAGACCGACCGGGCGATTGTCTTCCAAAACCGGGACATACAAATACGTCCCGACATCTCCAGAGATGGAAATCGGGTCACTCATATAAATTTCGTTACCGCCTGACGTGATGACGTTCGTGAAATTCGGGTCTGACTTCAGGGTCATCGCCGGCACTTGGCGTTGTGAGTACCACGTGAACGCGTCTTCTCGCAAGTCATAATAGAAGATCGAGGTGAAGCCCGTTCGCTGATTCAAATAGCCGGTGCGAATCCGTTCCTCGATCCACGGCTCGTTGCCGAGATACGCACCAAGGTAGACGAGGTCCTCGTATAGTTTCCCGAGCCGCGTCTCCATATTTTCGATACTGCCGTCAATCGCATAATCGAACTGATTTTTCGCCAGCTCTTCGGCACGGGACACCGTCACGCGATCGGCCGAAAACGCTAAAGAGGAGATGACGAGCCCTAAGATGATGAAGATGATAAACGTGATTTGAAAGAAGTATGACTTACGTACTTCTAACAATGATTTCAAACGTTCCACGGTGTCCCTCCTTTCTAACCTTCAAATTATAGCATGAATACACGCAATTCTTTTCGTATTTTCGAAACAATGTTAGACTAAGACGTATGAAAGCATCGCGAAAGGAGCGTTCATCGCATAATGAAAATTAAAAAGATCAGCCCGCGCGGATACTGTTACGGTGTCGTCGACGCCATGAAACTCGCCAACGAGGCTGTGGCCAACCCAGATTTACCACGGCCAATCCATATACTCGGTATGATCGTTCACAACCGCCACGTCACACAAGCGTTCGAAGACCTCGGCGTCAAAACAGTCGATGGTGACGACCGCATGCAAGCACTCGAGACGATTGATGAAGGAACGGTCGTCTTCACCGCCCACGGAATCTCACCGCTCGTACGCAAGCGGGCCATCGAAAAAGGGTTGACGATTGTCGACGCGTCTTGTCCGGACGTGCTCGTCACACACGATTTGATTCGCGAGAAGACGGCTGTCGGCTATGAAGTCATCTATATCGGGAAACACGGTCACCCGGAACCGGAAGGCGCGATGGGTGTCGCCCCGGATAAAGTCCACCTCGTCCAGTACGAGCATGACCTCGAGGCGTTGCCGGCCCGCTTGTTCGAGTCGAACATTCTCGTCACGAACCAGACGACGATGAGCCAATGGGACGTCTCGGCGTTGATTGAACAAATCCAAGAACGTTACCCGCACGTCGAAGTGCATAACGAAATTTGCAACGCGACGCAAGTTCGTCAAGAAGCCGTCGCCGAACAGGCCGGGGACTGCGATTTGTTAATCGTCGTCGGTGATCCGAAATCGAACAACTCGAATCGGCTCGCCCAAGTCTCAAAAGAGATTGCCGGGACGAACGCGTATCGAATCGGTGACTTGAGCGAACTCGACCTCGCCTGGCTCGAAGGAGTCGAGACGGTCGCTGTCACTTCCGGTGCCTCGACACCGACACCGATCACGAAAAAAGTCATCGACTTCTTGACGCAATATGATCCTGCTGACTTGAGCACGCATGATAAAACGCCATTCCTTGAACTACGAAGCATCCTTCCTAAAGTGAAGGCGCTCCGCAAGTGACGACAATCCCCGGCCTAGAACAGGCCGGGGATTGTTTATTATTGGAAACGAAACGGGTTCGTATTCGTCGTCGATACGATCAACTCAACGTCGAGTTTCGCTTGATTGAACCGTTGACGCAACACGTCGACGACACCTTGTTTCATGACGCTCTCGACGTGATGCCCTGGGTCGACGACGGCGAGCCCGAGCGCCATCGCATCGTGGGCCACGTGGAAATAAAGGTCACCGGTCACGTAGGCGTCCGCACCTTTAAAGTGCGCGGCCGACACGTATTTGTTTCCGTCCCCGCCGAGGACGGCGACCTTTTCAATCATCCGGCCCGGCTCACCGACGACTCGGACACCTTCAACTCCGAAGCTCGATTTGACGTGGAGGGCGAACTGTTCGAGCGTGAGCGGACTCGCCAAGCGTCCGATGCGGCCGAGGCCATGGACCGGCCCAGCGATTTCGTCACGAATCACATCGTGTGCCACTTCTTCGTACGGATGCGCTTGTTTCATCGCACGCAAGACGTGTTTCTTTTGACTTTCTGTCATGATGGTCTCAATCTTCACTTCTTCGACCGTTTCCGTCTTGCCGACTTGACCGAGATACGGGTCCGCGTGGTCGAGCGGTTTGAACTGGCCGATGCCGTCCACTTTGAACTGACAGTCACGATAGTCACCGATGTGACCGGCCCCTGCCCTTGCCAACGCCTCAGACACGACCGCTTCGTGCTTCTTCGGGACGAAGACGGCGAGCTTATACACGGGCTCTTCATATGTTGGAATGAGGACGCTCGTCTCGATTAGGCCGAGCGCGTCGCTCATCCAGTCGTTGACCCCGCCGGCGCACACGTCGAGGTTCGTATGGGCCACATACACGGCGATGTCATGCTTCACACATTTCATGACGATCCGGCCGGCGGCGCTTCGGTCATTCACTTGGCCGAGCGGGCTAAAGATTGGCGGATGGTGAGCGATAATCAAGTCGATCTCGTGCTCAATCGCCTCATCGACGACCGGTTCGAGCACATCGAGCGTGACCATCACTTTTCGGACTTCTTTATCAAGCGAACCGATTTGAAGACCAATCTTATCCCCTTCGACGGCCAAATGCTTCGGGGCGAACGATTCAAACAGTTGGATGATATGATTGCCGTTTGCCATTATCCACTCACCTCTCTCATCTTGTCACGTAGTAGCGTAAACGTCCCTTGCTTTTCAAGGAGCGCCTCCGTCTGTTCGCCAGAACGCATCTGTCCGAGCACGTAGTCCAACTTGTCGGCCTCACGACGCCATTTGAGTTTAAACGCGTCGGGGCGACGCTCTAAGAGATAAGGACCGAAAAGCAGTTGCCATTTTCGTACGTCTTCGTTTTGGCTGTACCGGGTTTCGCTCCCACGCTCGCCGACAAGAATTTCATACACTTTATCGTTCTCCTCAACGATTTGCTCATCAATCAATACATATCCTGAGGCAAGCAACCATTCCCGTACATGCTCCCCGTCAACGTTCGGTTGCAAGACGAGTCGCTCGACCGCTCCGAGCTTATTTTTCCCAGCTTCTAGAATCGAGCGAATCAAACTGCCACCCATCCCACAAATCGAGATACATGTCGCCTCATCCTCATTTAGGACGGCAAGCCCGTCTCCGAGTCGGACGTCGATTTTGTCCGTCGCCCCAATCAAAGCGACTTGAGCCTCTGCCGCTTCCATCGGTCCGCGATTCACTTCACCGGCAATCGCACGGTCGACGATCCCATTTTGAACGAGATAACACGGGACATAGGCATGGTCGGAACCGATATCGGCGAGCACGCTACCGTGCGGAATGAAATCGACGACTTGTTTCAGTCGACGGTCTAACGTTACTTGTTCTTGCATGAAGACAACTCCTTTTTGACTACTTCTATCTTAGGTTAACGAAATTTCGTGATGCGGACAACAAAAAAACGTACCCTCATGCGTGAGAGTACGTCCGTCTTATTGCTCGAGCAACCACGTCGCGAGGACTTCCGCCTCTTCTGCCGACGCGAGGCCACCTGGCATTGAACCTTGACCGTTTACGATAATGTTGGCAATCTCTTCAGCCGACAAGCGCTCCCCTACACCTGTAAGGGCCGGGCCGACGCCACCTTCTAAGTTACCACCGTGGCAACCGGTACACCCTTTCGCAGCATACAACTCTTCCGGATTCATTTCAGTCATAGCCGGACCTTCCGCTGCTTGTTGCGCTTGGTTCACGCCAAAATAAGATAATGAGACCATGGCGATGATGGCAACGATTGCGATCGCGGCAAATGGCAACAATGGATTACGCATTGTATTTCCCCCTCATGTTCATTCCAAATTTCTACCCATCACTATTTTACTCAAAAAACAATAAAGAAGGAAGGAAAATCACTCATTTTCCTCCCTTTCTTCTAAAACTTCACACTTTATTCAAATGTCTAATCAATCAAGGAAATCTTTCAAACGTTTCGAACGACTCGGGTGACGCAGCTTACGTAACGCTTTCGCCTCGATTTGACGAATCCGCTCGCGTGTGACGCCGAATACTTTCCCGACTTCTTCGAGCGTACGGGTCCGACCATCATCGAGTCCGAAACGAAGACGAAGGACGTTCTCTTCCCGGTCCGTGAGCGTATCGAGCACGTCTTCGAGCTGTTCTTTGAGCAACTCATAAGCCGCCGCGTCTTGAGGTGCCATCGCGTCTTGGTCTTCGATGAAGTCGCCGAGATGTGAATCGTCTTCTTCCCCAATCGGCGTCTCAAGCGATACCGGCTCTTGGGCAATCTTCAAGATTTCACGAACTTTCTCCGGCGTCAGTTCCATCTCCTTGGCAATCTCCTCAGGAGAAGGCTCACGGCCGAGGTCTTGCAACAACTGACGTTGAACGCGAATCAATTTGTTGATCGTCTCGACCATATGGACCGGAATCCGAATCGTCCGGGCTTGGTCGGCGATGGCGCGTGTAATTGCTTGACGAATCCACCACGTCGCGTACGTCGAGAACTTGAACCCTTTCATGTAGTCGAATTTCTCGACGGCTTTAATCAGACCCATGTTCCCTTCTTGAATCAAATCGAGGAAGAGCATCCCGCGACCGACGTAACGTTTCGCGATCGAGACGACGAGACGAAGGTTGGCTTCAGCAAGCCGCTTCTTCGCTTCTTCATCCCCTTGCTCGATCCGCTTCGCAAGCTCCGTCTCATCTTTCGCGCTGAGAAGGTCCACGCGGCCAATCTCTTTCAAGTACATGCGGACCGGGTCATTGATTTTAATGCCGGGCGGGACCGACAAGTCGTTCAAATCGACTTCGTCATCTTCTTTTTTCGCGGGTGTCTCTTCGGCATCGGCCGCATCTTCTGTGACACGGATATCTTTGCCTTCTAAGTCTTCGATGAAGTTGTCGACGAAGTCCGAGTCCACTTCAAAGTGGCTGAGACGATCTTGAATCTCCTGCATCGAGACGACGCCTTTTTTCTTCCCTAACTTCTCGAGTTCCTCTATGGCGTTAAATAAGTCCTCTTTTTTCTTCTCTGCCATCTAGCAGTTCAACTCCTTCCAAACTTCCTTCGCGTTCATCGTTCGCGTAGACGGCGACTGCGATTAATGAGCTCTTGCAATTTCGATGCCTGGTCTACAATACTTTCGGCATCTTGCGCGATATCCCTTTTCGCCCGTTCGATTTGACGCTGTTCCTCATAACTGTTTATGACCTTAATGTATTCATCTAAAACCTCTTCGCTAAGCTCATCAGGCGCAGCCATGAGTCGAACTTCCGCGTATCGTGTCGCGTAATCCGGAAGCTCGTTGCAACGTCGCTCCATGAAGGCTGGGACGACTTGTTCGAACTCCTCGAGCGTCATCTCCTCCGAAACGACCTCATAAAGCGCTGTCGCCAACATCCGGTGAACCTCGTCCTGATACGCCAACCCGAGTCGGTCTCGTACGTAACGCACGCGATCCGGCCCGCTGAGCAACGCGCGCAACAGCAACTTTTCCGCCTTCAAGTAGCGTGGCTCAGCCGCCTTCGAGGCACGTCGCCGCACCGGTTCAGGTTCTGCCACGCGCTCCGGCACTTGCTCTTTTTTCCCCGTCGCCGGCATCCGTGACAATAGCGTGTTAACGGGAATCTCGAACTCATCGGCCAATTTTTTCACGTATAAATCGCGCCGAATCGAGTTGTCACTTTTACTGATTTCCTCAAGCATAGATTCAATAAACCGAATCCGTTCTCCTTCTCGATTCAAGTTTTTCCCGCGACGGAGTGTGCGGTTCATGAAATCGAGGACAGACAGACGTTCCGAGTCGACGAACCGTTGCCATTGTTCGGTCCCGTTCGTTCGAATGTAGTCGTCCGGGTCCGTTTTTTCCGGTAAGAGGAGCACTTGGACGTCGAGCGGATACGTCTCGAGCAAGCGGACGACTTTGAGCGTCGCCTCTTGCCCGGCATGGTCACCGTCGTAACAGACGATGACCTCGTCCACCATACGCGCTAGCGCACGGGCGTGTCCGGACGAGAACGCCGTTCCGAGCGACGCGACCACTTCTTTCGTTCCCGCTTGGGCGACTTGGAGCACATCCACGTTGCCTTCGACTAAGAAGACACGCTTCTGTTTTCGCATCGTCGCACGCGCTTGGGGAAAGCCGAATAACAGTTCACTCTTATTGAACAACGGGGTGTCGGACGTGTTCACGTACTTTGGCTTTCGTTCGTCAATCGATCGGCCGCTGAAGCCGACGATGGTGCCGTCTCGATCCGCAATCGGAAAGACGACCCGACCTTCAAACCGATCAAAATATTCACCGGCTCTAGACTTTGAAATCAAGCCGGCCTCGACCATCACTTCGAGGTCGAAGCCTCGCCGTTCAAGTGAATCAACAGTAAATCGCCGCTGGTCCGGCGCATAGCCAATCTTATATGCGGCGATGGTCTCCTCATGGAGCCCGCGATTCGTCAAATAAGTCAAACCGACGTCTCCTGCTTCTGTCTTCATGAGCACTTCATGATACAGTTCTGCGACGACACGATGGGCGTCACGCATCTGTTTACGAATCTGTTGGTCGTGCGATAGTTCCTCGTCTCCGGGAACACCACCTTCGACGGTGATGTTGGCCCGTGTGGCCAACCGTTCAACCGTTTCCGGGAACGATAGACCTTCCGTCTCCATGACGAACGTGAAGACGTTACCGCCTGCACCGCAACCGAAACAATGATACATCCCTTTTTCCGGGGACACCGAAAAAGAGGGACTATTCTCGGAATGAAACGGACAGAGCCCGACGAGGCGATGTCCTTGTTTCTTCAATTCGACCCGTTCGCTTATCAAATCGACGATATCTGTTGCCTGTTTCACTTCCGCAATGACTTCATCCGGTATCCGTGGCAACTCCACCACTCCCTACATCCAAACTCGCAACGAAACGGAACGCGCTTCACGTTCCGTTTCACTGTAATGTCAGTACTCTATTATACCCGTTCACAACTCCGATTACTAACACGAGTGCTCGTAATGCGTCACGAATGACCGAGATGACGCAAAATGATACCGGCCGTCTCTTCGACGGCCTTATTCGTCACGTCGATCACCTCACAACCGATCCGTTCATAAATCCCTCTCGCGTACTCGAGCTCACGATTGATGCGCTCGAGTTGCGCATAGTCCGCCTCCGGCTTCAAACCGAGTGATTTCAAGCGTTCCATTCGAATCGAGATCAGCTTGTCCGGCGAAATGATCAGCCCGACGCAGCGTTCCGGCGGCAAATCGAACAATTCTTCTGGCGGCCGCGATTCCGGGACGAGCGGGACGTTCGCCACTTTAAACCGTTTCAAAGCCAAGTACTGGGACAGCGGCGTTTTCGATGTCCGCGAGACCCCGACGAGCACGATGTCGGCTTTCTTCAGTCCACGCGGGTCCCGACCGTCATCATACTTCACCGCGAACTCCATCGCCTCGATTTTACGGAAATAATCGTCGTCAAGGCGATAGATGAGTCCTGGCTTTTCACGAGGGCTCTCTTGAAGTTCACCCGATAAGACGTCGAGCAAGTCACCGAGCAAGTCGACCGTCTTCACGCCGTACCGCTCCCCGAGTGAGACGAGCAAGGCGCGATGTTCTTCGTTGACGAGCGTGAACGCGATGACCGCCGTTTGCGCCCGGGCTTGCGTGACGACGTCATGAATCGTCTGTTCATCCTCGACGAACGGGATACGAAGCGTCTCAATCGCATTTTCATGGAACTGGATGCTCGCAGCCCGAACGACGAGTTCACACGTCTCACCGACCGAGTCACTTACGACAAACACGAGTTGTTTCTTTGTCAAATCAGCTTCCTCCTCAGAACGACTCATCGTTGGCGAGTGCGATCAACACTTTTGTCATATTCGTCTTCGTCATCCGTCCGAGCACGATCAGTTTGCCGTCTTTTTCTTCGACGACCGGCATCGCGTCGATTTGTTTTTCAATCAACTTCATCCCGGCCCGAATCAACGTCTCACTTTTCTCGCAGACGGTAATGTTCGGCATCCGTGTCATGATGACATTGACAGGCAATTGGTCTAGGTCTTGATTCCCAATCGCGGCCCGGAGCAAGTCTTTCCGGGACAAGACGCCGACGAGTTCACTATCTTTTCCGACGACGAACAAAGAACCGACGTCTTCTAAAAATAGGGTCACGACCGCATCGTATACGGTCATCTCGTCACTGACGACTTTTGCTGACGACATAAAGTCGCCGACGGTCAACGAATCGAGCTTCTCACGCAGCATCGATGAGTTGCGTTTGCCGACGAACGTGTACCCGACGCGCGGTCTCGCCTCTAATATGCCCGTCATCGTCAAAATCGCAAGGTCGGGACGGAGCGTCGCCCGGGTGAGCGATAGTTCTTGTGCAATCTGTTCACCCGTAATCGGTCCGTTCCCTTTCACGATTTCGACAATCTTCTGTTGGCGTTCATTCAGTTGCATGGCCAACCCCCTCTATTTTGGTCAAAGCACGAGTGCATTGAAGTCGGCGACGCGCTCGATTGCCGACGCCAGACGTTTCATCTCGTGAAGACGGTTCAGACGGACTGCCTCCACATCACTCATGACCATCGTATTTTCAAAGTAAGCGCTAATCGGTTGCTCCAAGATGCGAAGTGCCGTGAGCGCGCGTTCGTAGTCCCCTGCCTCGACCGCATCATTCAACTGATGCACCGTCGTCTCGGCAGCGTCATGGAGCATACGTTCTTCGTCGTTCTCGAACAAGGAGACGTCAATCGGTCCGTGTTCACCTTTCTTCGCGATGTTGCCGACCCGTGTCAATTGTTCAATCAACGGTTTCGCCTCGTCACGCGACACGAACTGTTGCACCGCTTCGGCACGGGCATCGAGACGTGTGACCGAAAGTCCTGTCGTAAGAATCGCATCGATGACATCGTAACGGACTTGGCGCTCTTGCAGACGATACTTCAAGCGAAGCATGAAGAAGTCTTTCAATTGCGCTTTGACTTGTTCTTTATCGGCATCGTAAAGTCCTGCTTCTAGCTGAGAATCGACAACTTGTGACAAAATCTCATCAATCGTCATGTCGACGTCCCAATCCCCAAGGATTTGAACGACACCTTGCGCTTGTCGGCGAAGAGCGAACGGGTCTTGTGAACCGCTCGGGATCATGCCGATTCCAAAGAAGGCGGCAATCGAATCGAGCTTGTCTGCGAGCGCGAGCGTTGCCCCGGTCGCAGTCGTTGGTGACGCATCGCCGGCAAACCGTGGCATGTAATGTTCACGGATGGCCGCAGCGACTTCGCGGTCTTCGCCTTGCATGAGGGCATACTTCTCGCCCATGATGCCTTGCAGTTCCGTGAACTCGTACACCATTTGACTGACGAGGTCGAACTTATGGATGTGTGCCGCACGCGCGACTTTCGTTTCGTCCGCTTTAAAGAGCGGCGCGAGCGTCTCGGCTAGCCGTTCCACGCGACGAACTTTGTCACCGGTCGTGCCGAGTTTCTCATGGAACACGATCCGGTCGAGACGCGGCAGTTGATCGTCAAGCTTCGTCTTCTTGTCTTCCTCGTAGAAGAAGACGGCATCGGCGAGACGAGCACGGATGACTTTCTCGTTTCCGCGGGCGACGTTCTCGAGGTGCTCGGCGTTCCCGTTCCGTACAGTGACGAAATACTGCTTGAGCGTGTCCCCGACGTAGACCGGGAAGTAACGTTGATGTTCTTTCATCGTCGTGATCAATACTTCTTCTGGGAGTTCAAGATAACTCGCATCATACTCACCGAATAGCGCTGTCGGCCACTCGACGAGGTTCGTCACTTCTTCAAGCAATGATGCGTCGAGCGGTACCGTCCAGCCTTGTTCAGAGGCGAGCGCCTCGATTTGAGCCGTGATTTGGTCTTTACGCGCCTCATATGAAGCGATGACGTACGCTTGTTCGAGCGTCGACACGTACGCGTCGGGCGAAGCGATCGTGACGTCACCCGTGCTTAAGAAGCGGTGACCGCGCGTCATATTGCCTGTTTTGACCCCTTCAATCTCGAAATCGATGCGCTCTGTTCCGAACAAGGCGATCATCCAACGAATCGGGCGCATATAACGGAGACTGCTCGTCCCCCATTTCATGTTTTTTGGGAACGTCATGCCGCGCACGACGTGTTCAAGGCCAGACAGGAGCGACATCGTCGCTTGGCCCGCCTCGTGACGGTCCGCAAAGACGTACTCGACGCCTTTCTCTTCCGCGAAATAGAGGTCCTCGACCGAGAGGCCTCGACCGCGCGCGAATCCGGCCGCGGCTTTCGACCAGTTCCCTTCAGCATCTTGGGCGATCTTCTTCGCTGGTCCACGTAACGTCTCCGTCAAATCTTGTTGTGTCTCTTCGACGTCTTTGACGAGGACGGCGAGACGGCGTGGCGTCGAATAGACGTCGACCGTCCCAAAGTTGACGCGGGCGTCGTTCAAGAACGTGGTGACGCGCTCCGCTAGCTGTTGCTCCGAGCGGAGGACGTATTGGGCTGGCAATTCTTCAAGTCCGATTTCTAATAAAAGGTCACGCATCAAGGGCACCTGCTTTCTCTTGATTAAGAAGCGGGAAACCGAGACGTTCCCGTTCTTCGATAAACTTCGCCGCGCACGCGCGCGACATGTTGCGTACACGTTGAATGAATCCGGTACGTTCGGTCACCGAGATGGCGCCTTTCGCATCGAGTAAGTTGAACGTGTGCGAACATTTGAGGATGTAGTCGTAAGCCGGGAAGACGAGGTTCTCGTCAAGGGCGCGTTTCGCTTCTTTTTCATACGTGTCGAACAACGTGAACAGCATGTCGACATCTGAAAGCTCGAACGTATATTTCGAATGCTCGAACTCCGGCTGGTAGAAGATGTCCCCGTACTTGAATCCATCTGTCCAGACGAGGTCGAACACGCTCTCGACTTCCTGGATGTACGAGGCGAGACGCTCGAGACCATACGTGATTTCGACAGCGATCGGATCACACTCGATGCCTCCGACTTGTTGGAAGTACGTGAACTGCGTGATTTCCATCCCGTTGAGCCACACTTCCCAACCGAGTCCGGCCGCACCGAACGTCGGGTTCTCCCAGTTATCTTCGACGAAACGGATATCGTGCTCGAGCGGGTTGATCCCGATGAGCTCGAGGCTCTCCAAGTACAGTTCTTGAATGTTGTCCGGTGACGGCTTCATGATGACTTGGAACTGATGGTGTTGATAGAGACGGTTCGGGTTCTCTCCGTATCGGCCATCTGCCGGGCGGCGCGACGGCTCCGTATAGCAGACGTTCCACGGCTCCGGTCCGAGACTCCGGAGGAACGTCATCGGGTTCATCGTCCCGGCTCCTTTTTCCACGTCATATGCCTGCATCGTCAGGCAACCTTTTGACGCCCAGAAGTTTTGCAACGTCAAAATGATTTCTTGTACTGTCTTATGTTTCATGTTGTGACACCTCCAAAAGTATTGAAACGACAAAAAACGCCCCTATGTGCCATGCACATAGGGACGGGATTACCCGCGGTTCCACCCTACTTGCCTCGAAACGAGGCCACTCTTTGGATTGTGGGCGCTCCAGAACCGCCATTCACTTTTCACATGGCGCTCGGCTCCCACCTGCCCGAACTCGCTGTCCCCATCGTTAAAAAGCTACTCATTTCCTTCATTGCGCACGCTACATTCATTTGTCTAATCGTAGATTATGGTATCGAATCTTGTCGAAAAAGTCAATCATCGTTCAAATGAAGTCGTTGCATTTGATCGAGCACGCGCTTCGTCTTGAGACGGAGTCCGCTGTATGAATCCATATAGGCGTCGAACAGTTGCCTGAGAAGTAGCCGCGTCTCTTTCGTGAGCGGGACGTTGCTGAACTCGGAAAGCTCATGACGGCTCATCCAATACAGCAGTTTCGCCAACCGTTCGCTCAAACGAATCGAGCCTTCCTCGTTATGACGTGCGCACAGGAAGCCACCCGCCGTCACCGAAAAGTACATCGGGTCGGTCACGTCGTTACAGCGGATGCATCCGGTCAATACCGGGGCGACACCGAGCAAGTGAAGAATACGCAGCTCAAAGTGGTGCGTGATCACCTCCGCGTCCATCCCGGCATTGAGCGCCTGAAGCGCCTCGTTCAAGATGCGGTAGAGCGGACGGTTCGGCACGCGGTCCTCGACGGTCCGGTCGACGAGTTCGAGCCAATACATCGCATACGCCATCCGCTCGACGTCTTTTCGAATTTCTGGGTACGACGTGATTACATCCGACGATTTCAATTGGCCAAGGCCACGACTCGCCGGAAAGATATAGACGGCTTCGACGAACGGTTGACTCGACGAATGAAGACGACTGCCTGGCTTCTTCGCCCCCCGTGCCATGACGGCGACCTTACCGAGCTCTTCGGTGAACAACGTCACGACTTTGTTCGACTCACCGTAATTGACCGTGCGGATGACGATTCCCGTGACTTTTTGTAACATCGCTTAATACTCGTCGTCGCGGAAACCGAGGTCGCGCAGTTGGCCCATCTTGTTGCGCCAGTCCTTCTGTACTTTCACCCAAAGGTTCAAATACACTTTCGTCCCGAGGAGCATCTCGATATCCTGACGGGCTTCGGTCCCGATTTCACGGAGCATCGCACCTTTTTTGCCGATGACGATTCCTTTTTGCGAATCGCGCTCGACCATGATCACCGCCTCGACATCGACCATCTCCGAGTTCTCGCGTTTTTTAATCGACTCGATGGCGACGGCAATCGAGTGCGGCACTTCGTCACGCGTCTTATGGAGCACTTTCTCACGAATCAGTTCAGAGATGATGAACCGTTCCGGGTGATCGGTCACTTGGTCGGCCGGGTAATACATCGGGCCTTCCGGAAGTAACTTTTTAATCTCTTTAAGAAGTGGTTCGACGTTGTTCCCTTGAAGTGCCGAGATTGGGACATATGCCGCAAAATCGAGCTGGTTTTTATATTGTTCAATCACGGCTGGAATCTCATCCGGATGAATCATATCGATTTTGTTCATGACGAGGATGATCGGCGTGTCGAGCCCTTTCAACTTTTCGATAATGAAATCATCGCCCGCGCCACGCGGTTCCGTCACGTTGACCATGAAAAGAATCGCATCGACTTCACGCAAGGCGTTCGTCGCGACTTTCATCATGAAATCACCGAGGCGGTGTTTCGGTTTATGAATCCCTGGCGTGTCGATGAAAATGATTTGAGCGTCGTCGGTCGTGTACACCCCTTGGACTTTGTTGCGCGTCGTCTGTGGCTTATCCGACATGATGGCAATCTTTTGGCCAATCACGCGGTTTAAAAATGTAGATTTCCCGACGTTCGGGCGACCGATAATCGAGACGAATCCTGATTTAAAATCTTCTTGATACATAGTGCACCTGCTTTCATATTGTCTTGAATAAGGACGCGCCCGTTCACACGAGCGCGAGAAGATACGGTAAATAGATGACGAGGGCCGTTACGGCCGCACCGACTGAGGCGACGAGCACGGCACCAGCGGCCACATCTTTCGCTTGTTTGGCGAGTGGCCTCACGTCGCGCGTCACAAGATCGACCGTTCGTTCGACGGCCGTATTGAGTAATTCTAACGAAATGACGAGAATGATCCAACCAAATAACAACAAGTTCTCCATCGTCGTCGTGTCGAGCCATATCGCGAACACAACGACGAGGAGGCTCGCGATGAGGTGAATCCGCATATTCCGCTCGGTCCGCGCCGCGTGCACAATCCCTTGCACGGCGAACCAAAACGGTCTCACACCTCGCCTCGCTTCAACTCAAAATGGGCGAGCACTTCTTCTTGCCGAGCCGTCATTTCCGCCTCGTCTTCCGGCGTCATATGGTCGTACCCGAGGAGATGTAAGAAGCCGTGGATTGCCAAGAAACCGAGTTCTCGTTCGAATGAGTGGCCGTAGTCCGCCGCTTGTTCCCGACAACGCTCGACCGAGATGACGAGGTCGCCGAGGAGGCGCGGCTCGTCTTCGTCGAGCATGAAATCCATCTCTTCTTCCCCCATCTCATCGAACGCGAAACTGATCACATCCGTCGGGGCATCTTTGCCGCGCCAATCCCGATTGATTTCTTGAATCAACTCGTTCGTCAAGAACGTGACCGAGAGTTCACTCGGTTCCTCGACGTCTTCTTCTGTTGCGGCGTGGACTAAAATCGCTTCGACGAGTTCACGTTGTGCGCTCGTCAGTAATCCATGTTCATCGTTCGAGATGATTTGCATGCATGTCGCCTTCTTTCTTTAGTTCTGGATATTCGATGCGTTCATGGAAGAGGCCAGTCAACGTCTCACAGGCACTCTCGCCGACACGCCATACTTCTTTCGTCGTCAAATCACAATCTTCAAACTGACCGTCTTGCAGCTTATCGCGAATGATGCCATTAACGAGCTGACGGATGCGGTCGGGCGTCGGTTGTTTTTGAGACCGGACCGCGGCCTCGATTGAATCGACGATCATGACGACGGCCGCCTCACGCGTCTGCGGTTTCGGACCCGGATAACGGAAGCGCGATTCGGATACGTCACGCGTCTCTTTCGCCTTCACGTAAAAGAACTTCAACAGCGAGGTACCGTGATGTTGTTCGGCGATGTCGATAATCTCTTGTGGCAACTTGTAGCGCCGCAGAAGATCGGCCCCGTCATACGGATGGGCCATGATGATATCGGCCGACTCTTCAGGAGTGAGTCGGTCATGCGGATTGACGCCGTTCTGTTGATTCTCGATGAAATGGAGCGGTCGTTCGGTCTTTCCGAGGTCGTGGTAATAACTCGCCACGCGGGCGAGCAATCCGTCGGCCCCGATCGCCTCACACGCCGACTCGGCCAAATTGGCGACCATCATGCTGTGATGATACGTGCCTGGCGCCTCCATCAACAACTTCCGCAAGAGCGGGTGAGTCGGGCTCATCAGTTCGACGAGGCGTCCGGATGACAAGACGCCGAACCACGGTTCGAGGAACGGCAAGAAGCCGAACGTGAGAACGATGGACAAGAGCGCTCCGACGACGGCGAAGCCGGACAAGTAAGCCGCCATCTCCCATGTCACTTGCGTGTTTCGTAAGAACAACAAGGCGAGCACCATGATGATATTGATGATCCCGAGCAAGATGCCGGACAAGAACAGTCGCTTCCGCTGAATCTTCGGTTCGACCAAGAACACCGCGAGGAAGCTTCCCGTCGCGAAATAAACGAGCGTCATGAAGCTCGTATTCTGTCCATAACTGACGACAATCGCCCCGGCAATCATCGTGATCAACGCCGATGCGAGGGCGACGCGTTCATCGACCAAAATCCGGAGCAGTAATACGACGAAGGCCGTCGGCGCGAGCACATAGGCGTACGTTGTGAATTCGATGCCGATATAGCCGACTCCGAAAAAGAGTCCAAGTTGGAATAACAAGAGACCATATACCGTAATCAAGATTTTCGGTCGGAGCAATAGCTCATTGATCTTTGAGCGAATCAACATAAACAAAAATCCAGCTGTCAGCAGGCCGCTCAATAAGTATGATCCGAAAAGCGGTGCGAACGATCGGTTCGGGTCAATGGCACCACTCAGTTCGAGCTTACGATAAATTTCGCGCGTGACGACTTCTCCTTGATTGACGAGCAGTTGACCCTCTTGAATGATGACCGGGTCGACAGCATCGACCGCTTCTTGTTCCTTTTGCCGCGTCGCTTCTGAGTCGAAGACGTAGTTCGGCACGATGAGCTGGTCGCTCAAGCTTTTGGCAATCGTCCGAAACTCGAGCGAGAGCGGTGATTGATCGATGAGCGTCCCGGCGCGGTCTCGTGCATCGGCGATTGAGTCGGAACTCGTCTCGATGCGATTCCCCATAACTTCCTGAAGCGCCGTCACGGTGACATCTTCGACCGTTCTTCGCGTGTTTTCACTCGCCTGGAGCAACGCGTTCAACTCATCGTCCCCAAGAAATCCGTTCGCATCAGTCGAGTTGAGACGACTTTTAATGTCGGCTAATTCTGTCTCGTCATCCGTGTTCTCGAACGCCGCGAACAGCTGCTCGACTTTCGCAATCTGTTGATCGGCGAACTCACGGCGAAGCGAGAACTGGCTGCCGACGGCGTTCGTCGCTTCTTGCCTCAACCGTTCCGTCGCCACGCGGTCCTCGATTGTGATCGGTGAGCGGATATCCTGTTCGGCAATCCCGAGTGGTTCGACGCTTATGATGGTCGGGCGCACTGTAAAGTAAAGGATTGCCCCAAGGATGAGGAAGAAGACGATTGAAATCGCCGCCACCGTCCAATGACGTGCACGTTGCATCAGTGCCCCCCCTTTCGTCATGTAAGATCCGTGCTATAGGCGTTGATGATTTTCTTGACGAGTGGATGGCGCACGACGTCCGAAGCGGTAAAGTGCTCGAAATGAATCCCGTCTACCCCTTCTAACAGGCGGAGCGCCTCTTGTAAGCCGGACGCTTTCCCTTTCGGTAAGTCGACTTGCGTCAAGTCACCCGTGACGACCATCTTCGACCCGAAACCGAGTCGAGTCAGGAACATCTTCATCTGTTCTTTCGTCGTGTTCTGTGCCTCGTCTAGGATGACGAACGCGTCCTCGAGCGTCCGTCCTCGCATATAGGCGAGCGGGGCGACTTCAATCGTCCCGCGCTCGAGCAGGCGATTCGTCTGTTCGACGCCATAGACGTCGAATAAGGCGTCATAAAGCGGACGCAAATACGGATCGACTTTCTCTTTCAAGTCGCCCGGTAAAAAGCCTAGGCTCTCTCCGGCTTCAACGGCAGGTCGTGTCAAGATGATGCGTTTCACTTGACCTTCCTTCAAAGCACGGACGGCTAAGACGACCGCCAAATACGTTTTCCCCGTACCGGCCGGACCGATTCCGAAGACGAGGTCACGGCGCTCGATGGCGCGAACGTAACGGCTCTGCCCGACCGTCTTCGCACGAATCGGCTTCCCTTTGCTCGTCGTGAAGACGACGCGTTCGTAATGTTCGAGCAACTCGTCACCTTTCCCGACTTGAATATGTTGAATCACGCTGATCGCATCACTCTCGTTCAAACGTGCGCCTTTCTTTACGAGCTGTTGCAACGTCTTGACAACTTGTTTCGTCAGCTCTAACGTATCGGCTGAGTCTGCTTGAATGATGAGTTCTTCTCCTCGAGGTGTCAATGCGACGGAAAGCTCAGATTCGATAGCTTCGAACACTTCGTCTTTCGGTCCAAGGAGTGCTTGTGCTTCGTTCGCATGCTCCATGACGAACGGAATTTTATCAGTCATAATCAATGGATGATACTCCCCCTCTTGAATAGATTGTTCCCTCTTTACTTTAGCACTATCAAGCCGTTCGTGAAAGAATGACCGCCCCTTCCACGAGCAAAAAAGCAGCAACGAGAAGAACCGCACTTGATTGTTGGATTAAACCAACACATCAAGGCGGTTCCCGTCACTGCTTCATTCAGCGCTTACGTTTTGAAACAGGTGGCTGAATGATTTCACTCCACACGACCGCTTGTCTCACTTGCTTCATCGACATGCGTGGTTGTGGTTGTGGACGTGTCGATTCCGCCTCCGTGATTGGCGGAATCTTCACCGTCTGTTCAAACTCCCGACTGACGGCCGGTTGTCGCTCTCGCGACTTCGGCGCGTGACGGTCTGGGTCGTACGGACGACCTAACGTTTGTTCCGGGGCCGCAGGAGCCGCGACGCGGCGTCGCAGTTTTTGTCCCTGGCCTTGTCCTTGCTTCGGTTCCTCAAGCGAACCTTCGACTTCTTTCATCATATCGCCGACCGTATCGAGATAGCGTTTCAAGTCCGAACTTGGTGGACGCTCTCCCGTCGTCGACGAGGATTTCTCTAACCGCTTCATGACCGCCGAGGCGATCCCGAACGCGGCGAGTAGGAGTACCCACAGTCCATCCATATCGATTACTCTCTATTGTCAGATTCGACTGGGTGACCGATCGCTTTACGCATGTCTGTATCGGCTTGGACGTTCAAGTAGTTGACGTAGTCCATGACACCGAGTTTACCGTGGCGGAGTGCCTCGGCCATCGCGAGTGGGACTTCGGCTTCAGCTGCGACAACTTTCGCGCGCATCTCTTCAACAGAAGATTTCATCTCTTGTTCGCGAGCAATCGCCATCGCACGGCGCTCTTCCGCCTTCGCTTGGGCAATCTTTTTGTCGGCTTCGGCTTGGTCTGTTTGAAGTACCGCACCGATGTTCTTACCGATATCAATGTCGGCAATATCAATCGAGAGAATCTCGAACGCCGTCCCTGAATCAAGACCTTTCGTCAATACTGTACGTGAAATCAAATCCGGGTTTTCAAGTACGTGCTTATGATTGTTTTGCGAACCGATCGTTGAAACGACCCCTTCCCCGACACGGGCAATGATCGTCTCTTCACCGGCACCACCGACGAGACGGTCGATGTTGGCGCGAACCGTGATGCGGGCTTTCGCCTTTACTTCGATCCCATCCATCGCCACACCAGCGATAAACGGTGTTTCAATCACTTTCGGGTTAACCGACATTTGGACCGCTTCAAGCACGTTCCGACCAGCGAGATCAATCGCTGCCGCTCGTTCGAACGACAGCTCGATGTTGGCGCGGTGTGCCGCAATCAATGCGTTGACGACACGGTCGACGTTACCGCCGGCAAGGAAGTGACTCTCGAGTTGGTTCGTGTTCAAACCGAGTCCGGCTTTCACCGCTTTAATGAGCGGGTTGACGATTTTCGATGGGACGACGCGACGGAGACGCATCCCGACGAGCGTAAAGATTGAAACGTGAACGCCTGCTGCGAACGAGCTAATCCATAATCCTACCGGTACGAACGTGAAGAATACCGCTAGGGCAATCAAACCTCCACCTGAGATGAGTAACGTGGTCAATAGTTCTGGTGTCATTCTGTTACATCCTCCTTCGGCTCTACAAAGCTTCGGACGACGACGCGTCCTGAATCCACTTTATACACCTGAATTTTAGTTTGTTGATCGAGATAGCTACCCTCTGTCACGACATCGATTCGTTCTCCTTCAATCTCAGCGGTACCCGCTGGACGAAGTGGTGTCAATGTGACGCCGACCTTACCGAGCAAACTTTGTTTGTCGGCGTGAGACAAGTAACCTTTTTCTGACGACGTCGAGTCCGTCAAAATAAGGCCCTTGTACATGAGCGACCGATTCGACTGCAAACGTCGATACGCCCAAAATCCAAGTCCGGCAACGATGGCCGTGGCCAAACCGAGCGATAGCCACAACTGACCGATCGTGGCGCCTGCCATAATCAGACTGGCGACGACCGCACCTATACCGAGCACTCCAAACAACCCAAAACCGGCAACGAACACTTCAATTCCAAGAAGGACGACTCCGACGAAAAACACTGTCAGAATCACTCCGAGACCAAATGTCATCGTATTGCTACCCCCTTCCAAATAAAAAGCTACCTCTTATCTCTAGTGTATACGAAACGAGATTGAATGTGGTTTCAGAATACGCAAAAAAAGGCAGAATCTTTTGGAATTTCCAAAAGACCCTGCCAATTCGTTCAATTCGTCAATTGTTGTTTGACGATTCGGTTCACAAGACCACCGTCTGCCTTGCCTTTAACTTGAGGCATGACGACGCCCATCACCTTACCCATATCAGATGGGGCCGACGCATTCGTCTGGGCGATAGCTGCTTTGACGATTGCAGTGACCTCTTCTTCAGAGAGTTGTTCAGGCATATAGGCCTCTAGCACGACAATCTCGTCAGCAACTTTAGAAGCAAGGTCCTCACGACCAGCGCTTTCGAATTCTCGGAGGGAGTCTCTGCGCTGTTTCATCTCTCGGTTAAGCACCGTGAGTTCCTCTTCCTCAGTAAGATCTTGTCGGCCAAATTTGATAGCCTCATTTTGGAGCGACGCTTTGACCATCCGGATCGTCGTAAGACGATCTTTCTGTTTGGCGCGCATGGCTTGCTTCATGTCGTCCGTCAAGCGTTCTTGAAGACTCATGAGCTAACACCCTCTCTACAAATGAAACTGAAATTAGAATTTCTTACGCTTACGCGCAGCTTCTGATTTCAATTTACGTTTTACGCTTGGCTTTTCGTAGTGACGACGTTTGCGAACTTCGGCAAGAGTGCCATCTTTCGAAACACCGCGTTTGAAACGACGAAGAGCGTCTTCAAGCGATTCGTTTTTACGGACACGAGTTTCCACTAGTTTTCCCTCCCTCCGAATTACACGACTAAGGAAACGTGTTTCACACGTCATATCATATTATAGTGAAATTAAGTCGTGAGGTCAACCACTAGTTGTTAATAGTCGCTATCTGAACGACCGCCTGTGACGATGGCGATTCCAGCCGATGCGCCGATGCGCGTCGCACCCGCATCAATCATCGCTTTCGCGCCTTCAAAGTCACGTACGCCACCCGATGCCTTCACGCCAACATCCGGGCCGACCGTTTCGCGCATGAGGCGAATATCTTCAACCGTCGCGCCGCCCGTCGAGAAACCAGTCGACGTCTTCACAAAGTCTGCACCAGCCTTGACTGACAACTCGGCCACAGTCTTGATTTCTTCTTTCGTGAGCATGCACGTTTCGAAGATGACTTTAACGAGCGTACCGTTCGCTGCTTCCACGACCGCGCGGATGTCGCGCTCGACAAGCTCCAAGTCGCCGTCTTTCAACGCTGCGATGTTGATGACCATATCGACTTCATCTGCACCGTTCGCGATTGCATCTTTCGTCTCAAACGCCTTCACTTCTGGCGTGTTGGCTCCGAGTGGGAAGCCGATGACCGTGCATACTTTCACGTCGTCATCTGACTTGAGTTGTTCTGCTGCATACTTTACCCATGTCGGGTTGACACAGACGCTCGCAAATTTGTACTCAAGCGCCTCTTCGCAAAGCTTTGTAATTTGATCTTTCGTCGTTTCAGCCTTTAAAGCCGTGTGGTCGATATAACGTGCTAATTCCATCGTATAGTTCCTCCTTTGATCGTTAAGTCTGACATATAGGTCTGACCTCTAACATATTATCATGATTTGTACGCTTGTAACAGCTTTCATTTAGACGAGTTGACGTCGTTTTCTCGTTTGGACCCAACTGTTCCAGCTGAAGAAAAAGATGGCGAGCCAAATGCACGTGAAGGCGAACACGTGGTATGCCGTGAACGGCTCATGATATAACAAGACACCGATCGCAAGGCTCAATGTCGGTGCGATGAACTGCAAAAATCCGACGAGCGTGAACGGGATATGTTGCGCCCCGTAGCCGAACAACAAAAGCGGTAACGCCGTCATCACGCCCGTGCCGAGCAGAGCGACCCAAATGATCGGGGACGACGTCAAGGTGAGCGTCTCACGCGACGCCTCGAAGGCGAGGAACAGGACTGCGACCGGCACGACAGCGAGCGTCTCGATACCAAGGCTGACCGTCGAGGCGAGCGGGCGTCGTTTCTTCACCATCCCATAAAACCCGAACGTGCTGGCCAGTATAAAGGCAATCCAAGGGAATGAGCCATATCCGAACGTCAAGACGAGCACACCGACCGTGGCCACCCCGACGGCGAGCCACTGGACCCGGTTTAATGATTCCCGAAAAACGAGCACCCCTAACACCATACTGACGAGCGGATTGATGTAATACCCGAGCGACGCCTCGATGATATAACCGTTATTGACGGCCCATATGTAAACAAACCAGTTCGCACTGACGATAAATCCGTTCAACATGAAGGCGTTTCGCGTCGCCCGATGGCGGAGCGCATAGTTGAACTCTGTCCACTGTTTCGTCCACTTCAAGACGAGCAAGATGAATAAAAACGACCACACGATGCGATGAGCAAGAATTTGACTGCTCGGAATTTCCTGTAGAAACTTCCAATAGATCGGGAGGACTCCCCACATGACGTAAGCGCCGACCGTGGTCACGACTCCTTTATTCAACACATTCACCTGCCCTCTTCTACAATTAACGTCAGTGTAGTCGATGCGTTATCGACATTCAACACATTTCTTTCATATATAGATGACAAAAAGAGGCGTGCCGAAAGCACCGCCTCTTTTTGCTGTTCCTTTAATTCGAAATCGTCGCAACGGATGCGAGCGCTTGTTCTAAATCTTCAATCAAATCGGCCACGTCCTCGAGGCCAACCGAGATGCGCACGAGACCGTCCGTGATGCCGAGCTCTAGTCGCCGCTCGGCTGGGATTGACGCGTGCGTCATCCGAGCCGGGACACTAATCAAACTCTCGACCGCTCCGAGGCTTTCCGCGAGTGTAAAGTAGTGCGTCTTGGCGACGATGAGTTCTGCCGCTTCGGCCGATCCGACATCAAACGCAATCATACCGCCGAATCCACGGGCTTGTGACGTATGCACCTGCTTCGCCTCATCACTTGCGATACTCGGGTGCAAGACGCGTCCAACCGCTTCATGTTTCGACAAGAAGTCGACGAGCGCGAGCGCGTTCGATTCGATTTCCTCCATGCGGACGGCGAGCGTCTTAATGCCACGGACGACGAGGAAGCTGTCCTGCGGTCCAAGGACGGCTCCGACCGAATTTTGTAGGAAAGCCAAGTCCTCACCGAGCTCTTCTGTCCGGGAGACGACGAGACCGGCGACGACGTCACTATGGCCCCCTAAATACTTCGTCGCGCTATGGAGCACGTAGTCGGCTCCGAACTCGATCGGGTTTTGGAAGTACGGCGTCATGAACGTATTGTCGACGACGAACAACGTTCCGGCCTCATCTGCGATTTGACGCATTTGCTTCAAATCGGTGACGTTCAAAAGTGGGTTCGTTGGCGTCTCGACGTAAATCATTTTTGTGTTCGGCTGAAGCGCGGCGCGGACTGCCGTTTCATCAGCTGTATCGACAAAAGATGCCTCCAGGCCAAGTGATTGAAATACTCGATTGAATACACGGTACGTTCCTCCATATACGTCAGAACCGACGATGACGTGGTCCCCAGATTTTAAAAGCATTAAAATCGTCGACACGGCCGCCATCCCGGATGCGAACGCGAATCCGCGCGCGCCCTTTTCGATGTCAGCAATCAACGTCTCGAGTGCCGTGCGCGTCGGGTTGGCCGTACGCGAGTACTCATATCCCTCCCGCAGATTTCCGATCCCGTCTTGTTTATATGTGCTCGTTTGATAAATCGCCGGTGTGACGGCCCCTGTTAGCGGGTCCGTCGTTTTACCGCCGTGAATGAGCGCTGTTTTTGTACGCATGTTCTGCCTCCTCGACTATCCCTTGACTTAAATATCGTTCCACACTGTCCGGCAAGATCGTGACAATCACGCCTTCGGTCATCTGGTTGGCTTCCTGGACACAAGCCGCGATGGCCGCCCCGGACGAACTTCCGATAAGAAGCCCTTCGCGCTTGGCCATGTGGGCCACGTAGTAGAATGCGTCCTCATCTGTAATCGTATAGATGCCATCGACGTAAGCCTCGTCTAGAAAGACAGGCCACGATTCGACACCGATTCCTTCGGTCTTGTGCGGGCCAGGAGCCCCACCGTTCAAGATCGACCCTTCCGGCTCAACGACGATCGTTTTCGTCCCGTGCGGTCTGAGCGTTTTCGCGACACCCGTGAACGTGCCCCCAGAACCCGCACCCGCGATGAAAACGTCAATTTGCGGCATATCGTGCAGCAATTCCAAAGCGAGCGTCTCGACATAGGTGTCCGGATTGTCCGGGTTCGAGAATTGCTCTGGCAAATACGCGTCGTGTTCGACCGCCAGTTCTTTCGCCCGTTCAATCGCCCCTTTCATCCCGAGTGATGTCGGCGTGTTGACGACCGTCGCCCCGAGCAGACGCATGAGCTCCTGTTTTTCTTGACTGAACTTCTCAGGAGTGACCGTCATCAGATTAATCCCGAACTTTTGACAGGCGAGCGCGAGTCCGATTCCGGTATTCCCGGCGGTCGGTTCGACGACAGTCCCGCCGCGTTTGAGTTGTCCGCGCTCGATGGCACGCTCAATCAATTGCAGGCCGAGCCGATCTTTAACGCTCCCGCCCGGGTTTCGCATCTCCATCTTCCCGTACACTTTGACGCCTTCCGGGACAGGTAACGTCGTCAACTCGATGAGCGGGGTATGTCCGATAAGCTCATACACATCCCGGACGATCATTTACGCCTCGTCCTTGAAGATGATGTGCCACTCGTCACGCTTCGCGAGCATATCAGCCGCAAGTTTTTTGGCGCCCTCGAAATCATGATGGTTCGCGCTTCCGCATTGAATCGGGTTTTGCGCCGGTAATTCTGTCGCATTCGCCGCGTCGCGCAGTGTCGCTTCGACGAGGTCGAGCATCGCTTCGTAATCGCCGTCGTTGAGCATCGTCCAGTAGAAGCCTGTCTGGCAACCCATTGGCGATACATCGATAATTTGGTTCGAATGGCTACGGCTGTTTTCAGCAATCAAATGCTCGAGCGAGTGCACGGCCCGCATCGGCATGAGCCCCTCGTTCGGTTGAATGAAACGGATATCATATTTATAAATCGTATCGGCCGTGCCTTTCTTCACTCCGGCTAGACGGACGTAAGGCGCTTGTACTTTTGTATGATCTAAATTAAAGCTTTCGACTTTATAACTTTTCATGATTGTGTTCCTCCTGTTTGTTTCGTGGCCACGACGAGCCATACAAATTTGTTTTTTTGTTCCATCTGCACAGCGTATCCGTTGTCTTCTAAAATCGACCGGATCGTGTCTGTGTATGGATAATACTCGCGGTTCAAATCTTCGACCAAGTCAGCGTAACCATGTTCCGTTGCCCAATTAATAATCTGTGCCCGTGCTTCAGCTGACTCAAACATCGTATCGAGCAAGACGAACCTTGGTGAATCAAGATGCTCGATATAGCTCTCGATCGCTTGACGTTTCTCGACGTCTGTCAAATGGTGAAACGCGTAAGACGATACAATCGAATCGACGCGTTGCTCGGCCGGATAGTTCAAGAAGTCACCCGTCTTCACTTCAATCCCGAGCTTTTGAACCGCTACCTCACGCATCTCATCAGAAGGCTCGATCGCAATCAACTCGTGCTGTTTAAGAATACGGGCACTCAAATTGCCCGTCCCGACACCAAACTCCATCACGCGTCCGTCTAACTGCTCAACGACCTCGTCAAGCATCGTGTCATACCCGGCGAACACTTCTTTATATTGTTCGTCGTGCCCGTTCACCGTCTCATCGTATTGTGACGCCCACTCTTTAAAAATATCCATGAACTGAAGTCCCATTGATCCACCTCATTCTTCTTTATTCCGACTATGTTGATATGTTTTATATGAATTCTATACCCAGACTTTATCAACTTTTTTGAAAAATCTCAAGTGAATTGTATCGCTCTCGTCACAATCAGCCGCATTATTTATAAACCGATGTCTCAAAACGAAAAAAGACCCATCCAATTATGAGTCGTTAGGACAAAAGTAATTGTCAGAATTTTTTAATTTGTTCAAATTCATTACCCTGATTTTTAAAAAATAAAAGGAAATTAAATCGTTATTCCGCTATGATTTTCCACAAATGGATTAAATCTTTAGAAAACGAATGGAGGATTTATTTTGCCACAACCTAAATTTTACGTTAACGTATCCCTCGCCACTTGCCTCGCATTGACGCCTGGCCTTCTCGGTCTCGGTGCCGAACCAGTCCTTGCCAAACCGTCGGTCACAGCGAACGTCGCCCTCAGTGACAAACAAGAAAAACTACGTGTCGTCGTCGAACTCGTCGGCGCCCCGGCCATCGAGCAAGCGAAACAAAAAGGTAAAAAGTTTAATGCGCTTTCAAAAGCCGAGAAGGATCGGGCACACGGTCTCGTGAAGGCCGAGCAAAAGAAAGCGAAAGACGCGATTGCGAAAAAAGGCGTCAAAGCCGAACCACTCGAAGAGTTCACGACCGTCTTCAACGGATTCAGTACGTTCGCGACGACAGCCGACATCGAAAAAATCGAGGCGTTGCCAGAAGTCGCGGCCGTCCACCTCGTCAACGAATACGAACGTCCGGAAGTGAAGCCAGACATGGTGACGAGCAACGGCATGGTCCAGTCCCAACAGACATGGGGCGACTACGGCTATACAGGAGAAGGGACGGTCGTCGCCGTCATCGATACCGGTGTCGATGCGGACCATCGCGACTTCAAATTGAGCGATCAGTCAAAAGCCGAACTCTCTGAATCCGAGGTCACATCGGCCGTGAGCGAATTCGGGATGGCCGGCGCGTACATAAACGATAAGGTGCCGTATGCATACAACTATTATGACGAGAATGACGACATCCGTGACGATTCACCAGGTGCATCGATGCACGGGATGCACGTCTCCGGAACGGTTGCCGCGAACGGAAACGAAGAGACCGGCGGATTGAAAGGTGTCGCGCCTGAAGCCCAAGTCCTTGGACTGAAAGTATTCAGTAATGACCCGAACTACGCCTCGACCTACGGAGACATCTACATCAAAGCGATCGATGACGCCATCAAGCTCGGTGCAGACGTCATCAACATGAGCCTCGGATCGACCGCTGGATTCGTCAGCGCTGATTCCCCGGAACAACAAGCCGTTCAACGCGCTGTCGACAACGGTGTGTTCATGTCCATCTCGGCAGGGAACTCGGCTTACTTTGGGAACGGATTCGACTTGCCATATGCCAACAACCCGGACACGGGCGTCGTCGGATCACCGAGCGTTAGTTCGGCTTCGACATCGGTCGCCTCGCTTGAGAACGACCAAATCCAGCTCGACGCGTTCTCGGTCCGCTCAGGTGACAAGACCGATAAAGTCGGTTGGAAAAAACAAGACGGACCAGCCTTCACACAAGGCGAGTACGATATCGTCTACGTCGGCGACGGTCAGCCGGCAAACTACGTCGGCAAAGACATCGAAGGAAAAATCGTGCTCGCCGTCCGGGACGGTAGTTACTTCTACTCGAACATCCAACAAACTGCCGAAGCGAACGGCGCGGCCGGTGTCATCGTCCGCGGTACGGTCGGTCACGGCGACTATGTGAGCATGGCCTTGGCGAACCCGAAAATCCCGATGGCTTCACTCAGCATCAAGGACGGGAACGAATTACGCGACCGTCTGATCGCTGGCGAACAGATGCGCATCGGCTTCAACGGCGATCGAATCAGCGTGGCCAACCGCGCGGCTGGCGCGTTGTCAAACTTCACATCGTGGGGCGTGACACCGAACCTCGATTTCAAACCAGAAATCGCGGCACCGGGCGGTCAAATCTTCTCGACGCTCAACGATAACCAATACGGCCTCATGAGCGGTACGTCGATGGCGGCCCCACACGTCGCTGGGGGCGCAGCGCTCGTCTTGCAACGTGTCGATGAGCAGTTCGACCTCGACGGCGTCGATCGCGTCACGATGGCGAAAAACTTGTTGATTAACACGTCGAAAGCTGTGACCGATATCGGCCCATACAATCAACAGTTGAAACAAAACATCCCGTACACGCCACGTCGTGGTGGAGCCGGCTTGATGCAGTTGCACGCTGCCGTCTCGACACCAGCCGTCGCCTATGAGAAGACGTCAAAAGAGGCAAAAGTTGCCTTGAAGGAATTGAACCGCAGCAAAGCGACGTTCACGCTCGTCGTCGAGAACTTGTCGAACGAAGCCGTCTCGTATGACGTCTCATCATCGCTCCAGACAGACCTCGCCATCGAGCGC
This sequence comes from Exiguobacterium sp. AB2, assembly GCF_000696055.1. Lineage (NCBI taxonomy): Bacteria > Bacillati > Bacillota > Bacilli > Caryophanales > Exiguobacterium > Exiguobacterium sp. AB2. The sequence continues at coordinate 157,776 of NZ_JNAA01000108.1, read as the reverse complement.
ACACCAGGCCTCGTCCAAAACGCGATGGAAGCCCAACCGCTTCAAAACGCGACGGTGACCGTCAACGGGAAGGCAGTCAACTCGGTGAAGTTGAAACCGAATCAAAAGACAGAAGTTAAAGTCGCTGTCGATGTCTCGAAAGCACAAGTATTGAACCCGAAGACGTTGAGCGGCCTCGTGGCAGCGAAAGACGTGTTCGAGAACGGGTACTTCGTCGACGGCTTCATCCGCCTGTCTGATTCGAACGGGTCTGAAGGAAACCCAGATCTCGTCGTACCGTTCGTCGGTTTCGAAGGGGACTGGGGCAAGGCACCAATCTTCGACGCTTCGGTTTATGAGTCGGGCTCATTCTATGAGACTGCCGGCATGGTCGACCAGGCCGGGAACTACCTAGGCGCTAAGTTAGACAAGTCGTTAAACTTTGATGCCATCGCCTTCTCGCCAGACGGTGACGGCGTGAAAGACGCCGCGACACCAGTCTTCTCGTTGCTCCGAAACGCGAAAGATGTGAAGTACCGCATCGTCGATGAAGCCGGAAACGTCGTCCGTACCCTCCGCCAAGACGATGAGTTGCGGAAGAATTACTTTGATGGCGGACGCAACACACCGTACTACTACTCGGCAGCCTACAAGTGGGACGGCCAGTTGAACGGGAAACCGGCACCTGCCGGCAAGTACTTCTACGAGATTGAAGCGAGCATCGATTACATGAAAAAAGAAGCACAGGCGCTTCGTTTCCCGGTCAAAGTCGACTACACGGATCCGACGTTCACAGCGAAATGGCAAGGTGACAGCTTGACGGTCCAAGCGAAAGACGACTTCGCCGGCGTCCGTTCGGTCGAGTACCTCGTCAACGGAAAAGCCGTTGCGACATCTGCTGACACGACAGCGACGCATACGTTCGCCTCGCTCGCCGAGAGCGACTCCATCAGCGTCCGCGTCACGGACCATGCCGGTAACGCAACGACGAAAGCAGTGGCGTACTCGAACGACGCCGACAAGCCAGGCGTCTTCTTGACGGCCCCGCTCGCGCTCGCACCGTACGCGACTTCGGTCATCCCGATCGCCGGTTCGATTCAAGACGCCTCTGCGATTCAATCGTTCCAAGTCGATGGCACGGACGTCCCACTCACGTGGAACGAGGCGACGAAACGCTATGACTTCAACACGACGCGGGCGTTCGCCGACGGCGTGCACAAGTTACGTTTTGTCGCTGAAGATGCGGCCGGTAACGTCGCGAACTTCCAACGGACGATCTTTGTCGATGCGACACCAGCGACGATCTCGTTCGGGAAGCTTCCAAAAACGATTAATAAAAACCAGCAGTCCGTCCGCTTGGACGTGACGGTGAAAGATAACTTTGACGAAGTGAAGTTACTCGTCAACGGAGACTTGAAGTTCAGCCAAACGCTCAAGGCGCCATATGAGATGCGTCCGTTCTCTCGGACCGAGACGCTCACGCTTCCTGTCGTCTCTGGTGAGAACACGTTCACGTTCGAGGCGGTCGACCTCGCGGGGAACGTCACAAAAGAGACAATCACATTGACGAAGAAATGAAAAAAGCTCTTGCCGCGTGCGGCAAGAGCTTTTTTTACGTCAATTCGAGCGCATAGGAGATGGCAGCGAGCGCGTAGAGCGGCGCCGTCTCAGAACGCAAGATGCGTGGTCCGAACGCACAGGCCTGTGCCCCGCGTTCCGTCCACTCGATCACTTCCCCCTCATCAAAGCCACCTTCCGGCCCGACGATGAGCAGTAGCTTGGCCCCAGGTCGAAGTGCCTGGAGCACGGTCGCAAAGGCCGCTTCCTCTCCTTGCTTCGCTTCTTCCTCATAGGCGACCACGACGGCATCGTACGTCTCGAGCTGTCGTGACAACTCTCGTGAACTGATGTACGAACACGTCGGGACGATGGCACGATACGACTGTTCGGCCGCCTCCTGCATGATCTTTTGAAGACGCTCGACTTTTTTCGGCGCTTTTTTCGCGTCCCACTTCGCAACCGACCGTTTCGACTCGAAGAGAAGCAACTGGTGCACGCCGAGCTCGGTCGCCTTTTGGGCGACGAGTTCGACTTTGTCACCTTTCGGGAGCGCATAGGCGAGCGTCACCTCAATCGGCAGTTCCGTCGTCGCCGGGCGTTTCTCGATCACACGCACCGTCCCTGACTTCTTCTCGAGTGTCACGACCTCGGCCTCGTACTCGTATCCTTCCCCGTCGAGAAGGACGAGCCGATAGCCGGGCTGTCCGCGGAGCACGGTCCCGATATGATGGGCGATATCCACCGGTAGTACGACGTGGTCATTCGCGAGCGCGTCTCGGTTCAGAAAGTATCGTTGCATGCGCTCACCCCTTCTTCGCGATGATGGCAACCCAATCTTCCATGACACGCGTCTCTTCAATGACAAAGCCGGCCGTTTGGAGCGCTTCGGCAACTTCCGCCCGCTTCTGACCGATGATGCCGGATGTGATGAAGTAACCGCCTTGTTTGACGCGGTCGTACGCATCGTCGATAAAGAGCAAGATGACGTCCGCGAGGATGTTCGCGACGACGAGGTCATACGTGCCGTCCATTCCTTTCAACAGGTCACCCGTGTTGACGGCGACGAGCGCTTCGACCCCGTTCGTCTCGACGTTTTGTCGCGCCGATTCGACGGCGACGGTATCCAAATCGAGCGCCTCGACGTGTGACGCCCCGAGTTTCGCCGCCGCGATGGCAAGTACGCCTGAACCGGTCCCGACGTCAATCAAGCGGTCACCCGGCTGAATGTAATTCTCGATCGCTTGAATGCATAACATCGTCGTCGGATGCGTGCCCGTCCCGAAGGCCATGCCCGGATCGAGGAGAATAACGTTCTCTTCCGGTTGCGGCTCATAGTCCTCCCAGAGCGGGACGATCGTGAGCTGTTGTGAGATTTTGACGGGCTTATAGTATTGTTTCCACGAGTGGGCCCAGTCCTCTTCGTCGAGCTCGGCGACGGTCACGTCTCCGCTACCGATGTCCAAGATGTCCCGTAGCCGGTCGACTTCTTTTCGGAACGCGGCGAGCGTGTCCTGAAAGTCGCTCGACGCCGGCACGTACGCTTTGACGTAAACGCCTGAGGTCGGATACGATTCACGTCCCGAGATGTCCCAAATCTCTCCGAAATGGTCTTCAGCCATCATCTGGTCATAGTCTTCGACGTCCTCGATGACGACCCCTTGTGCCCCCACTTCATGTAATAAATTCGATACGGCCTCGACCGCCTGCTGTGTCGTGTGGACACAAATTTCAGACCATTTCATCGTTTGAACACGCTCCTTTTAGTGACTAAAAAACTTTTTCATTTTTTGGAACAACCCGTGTTGTTCTTCGACGCCCGCTTCGCCGCCAATCTCTTCGAACTCGCGGAGCAACTCTTTTTGACGGTCCGTCATGTTCGTCGGTGTCATGACGACGATGGTGACGTATTGGTCCCCGTGACCACCGCCACGAACGCTAGGCATCCCTTTTCCACGAAGTCGGAATTTTGATCCGGTCTGCGTGCCGGCCGGGACTTTCAAGCTGACTTTGCCATGGACGGTCGGAACCTCGATTTCGGCACCGAGCGCCGCCTGGGCGAACGTGACCGGCATCTCCATCGCGATATGTTGATCGACCCGTTCGAAAATCTCGTGACCACGGACACGGACGACGACGTACAAGTCCCCGGCTGGTCCCCCGTTAAAGCCAGGACCACCTTTTCCGGACATCCGAATCTGCTGACCGTTATCAATCCCCGCTGGAATCTTCACTTCGACGCGCTGCGTCTTCTTCACGTGGCCCGAACCATGACACGTCGGGCACTTCTCCTTAATCGTCTTCCCTGTCCCATGACATTGGCTACACGGCCGCTGATTGACCATCCGGCCGAGAATCGTGTTCTGTTCGACGGTCTCGACGCCACTGCCGCCACAGTGACCACACGTCTCCGGTTTCGTACCCGGTTTCGCACCACTGCCCATACACGTGTCACATTCGACTTCAATCTCGAGTTCGATCGTCTCCGTCTTGCCCGTGACGCTCTCCATGAAATCGAGGTCGACGACGTATTGATAGTCTTCGCCACGACGCGGCGCGTTCGGATCTTGTCGGCGTCCACCGCCACCGAAGAACATGTCGAAAATGTCGCCAAATCCGCCTTGGAAGTCGCCGCCACCGAACTGGCTCGCCCCTTCAAACCCGAAGCGGTCATATTGGGCCCGTTTCTGCTCATCGGACAACACTTCGTATGCTTCGCCAATCTCTTTGAATTTATCCGCCGCATCCGGCTCTTGGTTGATATCCGGGTGATATTCCCGTGCGAGCTTACGGTACGCTCGTTTAATGTCTTGCGCCGAGGCCGATTTATCTAGGCCTAGCACTTCATAATAATCTCGTTTCGCCACGTCAGTCTCTCCTATCTCGTCTTTAAAGTTCGAATTTACCGATTCTACCTTAACATAGAAAGAGCCAAAGCAGAAACCTGCTTTGGCGCCCTCCCATCCGTTTTATTATTTACGGTCGTCGAGATCTTCAAACTCGGCGTCGACGACGTTGTCGTCTTTCGCTTCCGTTTGAGCCTCGGCACCTTCTGCACCTTGCTGTTCAGCCATGTTCGCATACACTTTTTGCGTCAACTCTTGAACGACGTTCGCCAATTCGTCTTTTGCCGTACGAATCGCTTCGAGGTCCGTTCCTTCAAGCGCTGATTTTGCTTTCTCTTTCGCAGCTTCGGCCTTCTCTTTATCCGCAGCATCGACTTGCTCACCGAGGTCTTTGATTGCCTTGTCTGTCGCGAAGACGAGCTGGTCTGTCTCGTTACGGAGTTCTGCTTCTTCTTTGCGCTGTTTGTCCGCTTCGGCGTTCGCTTCGGCTTCTTTTACCATCCGCTCGATTTCAGACTCATCGATGCCTGACGACGATTGAATCGTGATCGACTGCTCTTTGTTCGTGCCGAGGTCTTTCGCCGAAACGTGAACGATTCCGTTCGCATCGATATCGAACTTGACTTCGATTTGCGGGACGCCACGTTGTGCCGGTGGGATGTCCGTCAATTGGAAGCGACCGAGCGTCTTGTTGTCCGGTGCCATCGGACGTTCCCCTTGGAGGACATGGATGTCAACGGCCGGCTGGTTGTCGGCTGCCGTCGAGAACACTTGCGACTTCGAAGTCGGGATCGTCGTGTTACGGTCGATCAACTTCGTCATGACGCCACCCATCGTCTCGATTCCGAGCGAAAGTGGTGTCACGTCGAGAAGGACGACGTCTTTCACGTCACCGGCGAGGACACCGCCTTGAATCGCAGCACCGAGGGCAACGACTTCATCCGGGTTGACACCTTTGAACGGTTCTTTTTTCGTGAAATCTTGAATCGCTTTTTGGACCGCAGGAATACGTGTCGACCCACCGACGAGGATGATCTTGTCGAGGTCAGACGGCGTGAGGCCTGAGTCTTTCAAGGCGCGGCGCGTCGGTTCCATCGTGCGCTCGACGAGGTCGGCTGTCAATTCGTCAAATTTCGCACGCGTGAGCGTCGTCTCCAAGTGAAGCGGGCCAGCCGCACCGGCCGTGATGAACGGGAGGCTGATGTGCGCGCTTGTCACGCCCGAGAGGTCTTTCTTCGCTTTCTCGGCCGCATCTTTCAAGCGTTGGAGCGCCATCTTGTCTTGGGCGAGGTCGATGCCGTTCTCTTTTTTGAACTCTTGGACGAGGTAGTCGATGACTTTTTGGTCGAAGTCGTCGCCACCGAGACGGTTGTCACCGGCTGTCGCCACAACTTCGAAGACGCCGTCGCCGAGCTCAAGAATCGAGACGTCGAACGTACCGCCACCGAGGTCATAAATCAAAATCGTATGGTCTTCACCTTTGTCGAGGCCGTAAGCGAGTGCCGCTGCTGTCGGCTCGTTGATGATTCGTTTGACTTCGAGTCCGGCGATTTTCCCAGCGTCTTTCGTCGCTTGACGTTCGGCGTCGTTGAAGTAGGCAGGAACCGTGATGACCGCTTCTGTGACAGACTCACCGAGGTAGTCTTCTGCGTCTTTTTTGAGTTTTTGCAAGATGATGGCCGAGATTTCTTGTGGCGTGAACTTCTTGCCATCGACTTCTACTGTATGTGACGTACCCATGTGACGCTTGATTGATTGGATCGTGTTCGGGTTCGTGATCGCTTGACGTTTAGCGACTTCACCGACTTGACGTTCTTCCCCTTTGAAGGCGACGACAGAAGGTGTCGTCCGGTTCCCTTCCGCGTTCGAGATGACGACTGCTTCGCCACCTTCCATCACTGCTACACATGAGTTCGTTGTACCTAAGTCAATTCCGATAATTTTACCCATTGTCGATTCCTCCATCTAGTTAAGTAATGTTATTCTGCGACTTTTACCATGCTCGGACGAATGACACGCCCATGCATCGTGTACCCTTTTTGAAGCTCCATCGTCACGACGCCTGAATCGAACTCGTCGCTCGGCTCTTGCATGACCGCTTGATGAAAATTCGGGTCAAACGGCTGACCGACCGCGTCGATCGCTTCGACTTGTTCCCCGTTCAACACATCGAGAAGCTGACGGTGAATCATGTCGACGCCCGCCTGAATCTGTTTCGCATCGTCAGACGTCGCTTCGACTTGAAGTGCCCGCTCGAAGTTATCGATGAGCGGAATCAATTTCTCGATGACTGACTGGGAAGCGAACTTGATGCGTTTCGCGTTCTCTTCATTCGTCCGACGACGGAAGTTGTCAAAATCGGCGCGAATGCGAAGCTCGCTCGCTCGCAGTGCTTCGATTTCTTTTTCATAATCCGTCCCCTCAGAAGTTTCTTCCACAATCTGAGCATTTGAAACCTCGTCCGCTTCGACTTCTGTCGCTTCTTGTTTCGGCTCAAAATCTTTCTCTTCGAGCACTTCGTCCTTGTCTGGACCGTTCTGGTTGTCAACTGTCATGTTGAGGCTCCTTTCCGTCACTCTTCTAATTTCGTTCGCCTGAGCGCTTCAATCAACTGCCCCATCATTTGGACGCCGTGCCGATAGTCCATCCGCGTCGGACCGATCATCGCAATCGTTCCGAACGTTTTTCCGTCGAGCGTATAATCCGACGTGATGACGCTACAGTTTTGAAGCGCGAGGATCCCGTTCTCGCTCCCAATGCTCACATAAATCTCGCGGTTTGGCAACGATTCGAGCCAATCGGTCAAGCGCTCCTGTTCATCGATCCATTCGAGGAACGGGCGGAGCGTATCGAGCGATTGAAACTCCGGTTGATTGAAGATGTTCTTCTTCCCGCCTAAATAGAGCGAGGTCGGATGTTGCAGTCCGGCAGTCGATTGAATCAGTTGCAACATATTCTCATACTGTTCTCGATTCGCGAGTTGAAGCTTTGACACTTCCTCGCCAAGGCGCTGCTTCAACTGCCCGATCGGTGTCCCTTTCAACCGATCGTTTAAAAACCGAATCGTCTCCTCGACCATGTCCGGCGCCATCGGAGATTCAAAAACAAGCGTCCGATGTTCGACGTGGCCCTGGTCCGTCAAAATCAACACGACACCGCGCCGTTCATCGAGTGGCATCAAATCGATGCGGGCCAGACGATTCATTTGGCTATTGGGGCCGAGTGCCACCGTCGTATAGTTGGTCAAGTCAGAGAGGAGGTCAGCGGCTTGACGAATGAGCAGATCCGACTCTTGCGCCGACGCCCGCAACCGTTCACCGAGATGGTGCGTCTCCCGTTCGTCAATCACTCGTTTCTCGACGAGGTGATCGACATAATAGCGATAGCCGACCTCAGAAGGAATGCGCCCGGCTGAAGTATGCGGTTTCTCGATGAGACCCAAATCTTCCAAATCAGCCATATCGTTTCGAATCGTCGCCGAACTGAACGAAAGATCATCTCGTTTCGATAACGTACGCGATCCGACCGGTTGTGCCGTCTGAATATAGTCATCAATGATGGCTCGTAAAATGAGCAATTGTCTCTTCGTCAGCACGTTTTCACTCCTCTCTGAATGATTGGCCTCGCTTTATTAGCACTCATATTTACTGAGTGCTAATCACACTTCAAATATTATCACGTTCTCCATATTTGTCAATTCATTCGCTTCATTTTTTCCAGTTGTTCCGAAGTCGCCGCCGATGCATCTTACGACTCATTTCGGTATCATACGGGGTGAGGTGATTAAATGTTTACAACACAACAATTTGACGTATTCACACAAGACGGTCTCGATGTACGGATGGAAGGGATTCGTTCGACCATCCAACCGATCTTCCATCAAATCTATGAGGAAGTCGGTCCACAACTCGAAGCGGACGTCGGAATCCCGCTCTACTTGCACGTCGCCAAACATGCGCGTCGTACGGTCAATCCGCCGAAAGATACGTGGATGGCCATCTGTCACGACAAACGTGGCTATAAGAAACACCCGCACTTCCAGGTCGGCCTGTTCGACGACCGCGTCTTCATCTGGCTCGCTTTCATCTATGAAATGCCAAACAAGGCGGCGATTGCCGAGCGTCTCATGCAGGTTGACGTCAAATCGGCGTTCCCGGACTTCCATATCGCCGGCGACCATATGAAGAAAGAGGCGTTCTTGCTCGACGACATGTCCGAAGAAGCAATCGACACAATTTTACACCGGTTCAAAGACGTGAAAAAAGCCGACTTTTTAATCGGTCGCCAACTTCCGGCCGATGCGTCGATCCTCCAAAACGAGGCGGCCTTCCTCGCGCTCGTCGAGGACACGTTCAGCCGGCTCACGCCGATTTATCGCGACCTCGTCTTATAACGTAAAAAGGGAATCCATCGTGGATTCCCTTTTTGTATGCGCAATTTACTGAACCGCATCAGAGTCGACACGGGCCTCGCCGATAAAGGCGGCGAACGCCTCGTTCGCGAGCGGCAGACCGGACTCGGTCAGCCGGACGTGCGTGTCCGTCAGTTCAATCAACTGTTTTGCCACGAGATCATCGAGGACGTGGCCGAACGCCGAAGCCATCGACACGCCATATTTCGACTCGAACGTCTCAAACGCCACACCGGAACGCATGCGAAGACCGAGGAAAAGCTCCTCTTCCATCTTCTCGACCGTCTCGAGCGGCGTCGTATTGCGAACCGGTAACCCTTCCGCTTTAATATAGTGCGGGATGGGTGCGATGTTCGCCCGCCGTTCCCCGTTCAAATAACTGTGCGCCCCGGCACCGAAGCCATAATACTCTTCATTGCGCCAATACACTTGGTTGTGCCGGCTCTCCCGTCCTTCGAGGCTATAGTTCGAGATTTCGTATTGTTTCAACCCGCGTCGTTCGAGCGTCTCCATCACTTTCAAATACATCGCGACTTCGATATCCTCACCCGGAAGGCGCAGCTTCCCTTTTCGCTCTTGAATCGCGAACACGGTATGTGGCTCTAAAATGAGCGAGTAGGAAGAGACGTGTTGAATCGGCAGCTGGAACGCCAAGTCCAAATCGCGCTCGATTTGTTCGAGCGTCTGTTCCGGGAGCCCGAACATGAGGTCGATGGATATGTTATCGAACCGTTTCGCCGCTTCGTTGACGGTGTGGAACACGTCATCGGCCCGGTGTGTCCGGCCGATCCGTTCCAACCCGCCGTCATCGAACGTCTGGACGCCGAAACTGAGGCGATTGACGCCGCCTCGCTTCATCGTATCGAGTTTCTCGGTACTGACGAAGTTCGGGTTCGCCTCGACCGAGTATTCAAGATTCGGAGACGCGAGCGGGAGCAGATGACGTTCGACCATGTCCATGAGTCGTTTCATCTGCGCCTCATTGAGCGCGGTCGGTTTCCCGCCGCCGATAAAAATCGTCTCGATCGTATCGGTCGGATATTGAACGAGCGATAGTTCGATCTCTCGTTCAAGTGCATCTAAATAGTCATCAACCGGTTGGTTCTTCAAGAACACCTTGTTGAAATCGCAGTAATAACAAATATGTTCACAAAATGGAATGTGAAGATATACGGCTTTAGCCATGAGCGGCCACCCCTTTCTTCTCTTTCCATTTATAACGTTTTTTGCGCCGCGATGCCACTATGCGTGTTCAGTCAAAGCGATGGATGAATAGCCCGCTCTTCAGTTTCGGCTCGAACCACGTCGATTTCGGCGGCATTTGGCCCGCTTCGTCCGCGACGCGCATCAGTTCTTCCATCGCCGTGGCGTGGCACGTCAGGATGACGACGTCCTGTCGCCTAGCTAACGCTTCGAGGCGCTCAATCGCGTCTTTTCCACCGACAAAATCGATGCGTTCATCCGTCCGAACATCCTCGACTCGGAAGTACGGCTCGAGGATGTCTCGTTGAAGCGTCGCGACGGCTAACGCCTCGACGTCTTGTCGCTTCGTCAACTTGTAATGCTTGTCTCGAAAAGCCAAACCGAACATCGCACTCTCGGTCGGGACGAATACATTTTCTGCGGCTTCAATCTCGTAACTAAAGGAGAGGCCGTCTAGTAGCGCCGCGACTTCTTCAGGTGCCACATCGTGCAAAACGCGATGGTACGGCAAAATCGTCAGCTCATCGCTCGGGAACAAGACGCCGAGGAAGTGGTCCCGTTCTTGTTTGGACTCTCCTTCATGAAGCGGGCTCCGGGCGACGACGGCTGCAGCCTTGGCACGGTGATGTCCATCGGCGATATAGATGGCCGGAATGTTGGCCCCGAGCATGATGACGCGTGCTTGATGCTTCGATGGCACGGCGTAGCCTTCATGGACGACACCTTGACTGTCCGTGAAGGCAAACAACGGCTCCCTGGTCGTCGCGTCGTCTAGGATGCGACGCAACCCTTCGTCCGGCGCGTGGCTCATCAAAATCGGGCCGGTGTGCGCTTTCGTCGCCGAAACGTGCTCGACGCGTTCGCGTTCTTTTACGGCACGCGTGTGCTCATGAATCTTGATGCGACCTGCCTCATAATCTGCCACTGAGAACGTGGCGACGAGCCCTGTCTGGACACGCCCTTGATCGGTGAGCCGATACACATAAAATCCGTTCGTCCGTTCGGTCAACTCGCTCTCGTAAAGCCGCTCGAGCTCATGACGGGCTCGTTGTCCCCACGCCTCGAGCGGCATGTCCGCCATGAACAGTTCTGGTTTATCGACCGCAAGAAACGAATCGGGACGCTGTTCGACGTCAAGACGCGCCTGTTCGACGCTGACGATATCGTACGGGTCGGCGGCGACGTTCTCGGGATGTTTCGGCATGTATGGGGCAAACGGTTTGAATACGACCATGGTCATTCCTCCTCAAAATTCACGGACGCGCATGACGCCCTCGATCTCATAAAGCGTGTGGACCGACAGTTTCTCGTTCTGGTGATTATCGATATCAATTAACGTATATGCCACGTCCCCTCGACTCCGGTTCACCATGTTGTCGATGTTGATTCCGTTCTCAGCGAGTCGGCTCGCGATTTGGCCGACCATGTTCGGGACGTTTAGGTGGAGAACGGCCAGACGTCGCTTGCCGATGTACGGCAGTTCGGTGTCCGGAAAGTTCGCCGAGTGGCGGATGTTGCCGGTCTCCAAATACGATTTCAACGTGTCGACCGCCTGGACGGCACAGTTCACTTCCGACTCTTTCGTCGACGCCCCGAGATGTGGGAATGCGACAATCCGCGGATGTCCGAGAAGCTGTTGTTTCGGGAAGTCGGTGATGTACGTCTCGACGTTCCCATCGAGCGCGTCCAACAAGTCGGAATCGTTCACGAGCTCACCGCGCGCAAAGTTCAACACGGTCGTTCTCGGCTTCATTTGATTGAACCATGAGGCGTCGATGATGCCACGTGTATCTGCCGTGAGCGGCATATGGATGGACAACAGGTCGATATCGGCGAGCAGTTCGCTCACGTGCCGCGCCCGTTTCACTTGCTTGGAGACGTTCCACGCCCCATCGACCGATAGATGCGGGTCGTATCCGACGACGTCGACACCGAGCTGAATCAAGTCGCTCGCGAGCGCCGAGCCGATTGCCCCGAGGCCGACGATGCCGACTTTCTTACCTCGAAGCTCCGCCCCGACGAACTTACGTTTTTCGTCTTCCATCGCCCGCTCTAGGAGCGTCTGGCTGTTGAACGTATGCTCGTTGACCCAACGCACGCCTTGTAAGATTGGCCGGACCGACAAAAGCATGCTCGCGAGCACGAGTTCTTTCACCGCGTTCGCATTCGCTCCCGGGGTGTGAAACACGACGACGCCTTGACGGGCCAGCCGTTCGAGCGGCAAGTTGTTCACCCCGGCTCCAGCGCGGGCGATAGCGAGCAGGTAAGGCGGAATCTCCGCCTCGTGCACGTCATGGCTCCGGATGACCCAGGCGTCCGCCTGCTCCGACGCATTGAGGGCATATTCGCTCGGTTCGAAGCGATTGAGTCCTTCCTGTGCGATTTGATTATACGTTTTAATATGAAACATCGTGTCCCCCCTGTTCAAACTCTTGCATCGTTTCAATCAAGCGATTGACGCCTTCGAGCGGCATCGCATTGTATAGGCTCGCCCGCAACCCGCCGACCGACCGGTGGCCGCCGAGTTCAATCAACCCGCGCATTTCTGCAAACTTCCGGAACGCCTCGTCCGTGACGTCATCCCCCGTCGTGAACGGGATGTTCGTCAACGAGCGGCACGTCGTATCGGTCACAATCGGACGGAACAACGATGACGTATCGAGCGCGTGATACAATCGCTCGCTCTTCTCGCGGTTGCGGCGCTCCATCTCCGAAACGCCCCCCTCCGCTTCAATCCAAGCGAGGACCCGTTCGGCGACATAGAGACTGAACGTCGCCGGGGTGTTCAAGAGCGTATCGACGTGTTTGCTGTAAGCGAGATATGACGGCAGGTCACGTTCGACAATCAAATCGCGACGGATGACGACGAGCGTCAACCCGGCCGGCCCGATGTTCTTCTGGGCACCGGCGTAGATGAGGCCGAAGCGCTCGACGTCAATCGCTTCCGCCAGAATGTTGGACGAGACGTCGGCGACAAGCGGGACGTTCGTCTCAGGAAGCGCGGTGTAGCGGGTACCTTCAATCGTGTTGTTCAACGTTAAATGAAGATAGTCGACGTCTTGAATCGATTCCGGCCAAACTGGAATCGTCCCATACGTTGTTGCCGTCGAACTGCCCGCAAGGACGACATCACCGAACCGGCTTGCGTCTTGAATCGCCTTCTTCGACCACGTCCCGCTGTCGAGATAGGCGAAGCGGCCCGATTTGCCCAGATTCATCGGGACCATCGAGAACTGAAGCGTCGCCCCACCTTGAAGGAACAGGACGGCGTACGTGTCTGGAATGTGCATCAAACGGCGAAGCCGGTGCTCGAGTTCCCTTGCCACTTCGATGAATGCCGAAGAACGATGGCTCATCTCGACGATCGAGACGCCGCTTTCTTTATAGGAAAGAAGTTGTGATTGTACTTCTTCCAACACCGGTGCGGGCAACATCCCCGGACCGGCTGAAAAATTATAAGTCGGCACTGCTTCTCCTCCTCTATTTTTCTGTAAGTGGGTACTATTCCGTATCGCCTTCCCCATATCCTGCCAAATCAAAAAAATCGCCCTTATCGTTTGATAAGGGCGAACGGTTATTCTTCGTCCATCGACAAGACAGACATGAACGCTTCTTGCGGCACTTCGACAGATCCAACCATCTTCATGCGCTTTTTACCTTCTTTTTGCTTCTCAAGAAGCTTCCGCTTCCGCGAGATGTCCCCGCCGTAACATTTCGCGAGGACGTTCTTGCGGAGCGCCTTGATCGTCGAACGGGCGACAATCTTCGTCCCGACCGCTGCTTGGACCGGTACCTCGAACTGCATCCGCGGGATGAGCGCCTTCAACTTCTCGACGATGACTTTCCCACGCTCGTACGCGAAATCGCGGTGAACGATAAAGCTGAGTGCATCGACGACTTCGTTGTTCAAAAGGATGTCCATCTTGACGAGGCGTGACGGACGATAGCCGATCAATTCGTAATCGAGCGAGGCATAGCCTTTCGTGCTCGACTTCAACTGATCGAAGAAGTCGTAGACAATTTCACTCAATGGAATCTCGTACGTGATTTTGACGCGTGTCGTGTCGATATACTGCATATCGATGAACGTCCCACGTTTCTTCTGGCAGAGCTCCATGATGGCGCCGACATAGTCGTTCGGCGTCATGATGGCCGCTTTGACGTACGGCTCTTCAATCGTCTCGATCTTTTGTTGTTCTGGCATCTTCGATGGGTTATCGACGTGGATGACGTCGCCTGACGTCGTCGTGACGTGATAAATAACCGACGGTGCCGTCGTAATCAAGTCGATCCCGAACTCTCGCTCAATCCGCTCTTGGATGATTTCCATGTGGAGCATGCCGAGGAAACCGCTACGGAAACCGAAACCGAGTGCCTGTGACGTCTCGGGCTCAAATTCGAGTGCCGCATCCGACAATTGGAGGCGCTCGAGCGCTTCACGTAAATCGTTATACTTCGCCGCATCGATCGGATAAAGACCGCAGTACACCATCGGGTTCATCTTCCGATAACCTGGGAGTTGATCCGTCGCTGGGTTTTTCGCGAGTGTGATCGTGTCACCGACGCGAACGTCGCCGACCGTCTTGATCGACGCTGACAATGTCCCAACGTCTCCGACGTTCAACTCTTTCACCGACACCGGTTTTGGGGTCGAGACGCCGAGGTCTGTGACTTCGAACGATTTACCGGTCGACATCATTTGCACCTTGTCTCCGACTTTGACCGAACCGTTGACGATTCGGATCGAGGCGACGACACCGCGATAGGCGTCATAGTACGAGTCGAAGATGAGGGCTTGAAGCGGCGCGGACGGATCGCCCGTCGGTGCCGGGACGAGCTCGACAATTTGCTCGAGAATCTCTTCAATCCCGATCCCGGCTTTCGCTGAAGCCGGTACGGCATCACTCGCGTCAAGACCAATCACGTCCTCAATCTCTTGGCGCACGCGCTCGACGTCGGCTGACGGCAAATCAATTTTGTTGATGACCGGGATGATTTCAAGGTCGTTATCTAATGCGAGGTAGACGTTCGCGAGCGTCTGTGCTTCGATTCCTTGGGCCGCGTCCACGACGAGGACGGCCCCTTCACACGCCGCGAGCGAGCGTGATACTTCATACGTGAAATCGACGTGGCCCGGTGTATCGATCAAATGAAGGATATACTCTTCCCCGTCTTTAGCCGTATAGTTCAACTTGACGGCGTTTAACTTGATCGTGATACCGCGCTCACGTTCAAGGTCCATCGCATCAAGCGTCTGTTCTTTCATCTCGCGCGCCGTGAGCGCACCCGTCTTCTCAAGAATCCGGTCAGCGAGCGTCGACTTTCCATGATCGATGTGAGCGATGATGGAAAAGTTGCGAATCTTCTTCTGACGATTCTCTAATTCTTTGTTGTTCATATATGGGTTCACCTATCCTTCTCATGCATACCGTGTCATTATATCAAAATCTTAAGTGTATGTGTACGACCTACTACAACAATACCACATATAGTTTTCAGAATAATCATCAAGTGGTTGCTTTTCAAATAAGCGTTTGCTACAATTGTGCTTGTTCTGTTGAATGATTACTTGAAGTAATGAGAACATACACTTTCTTGTTTCAGGAGGTGACAAACAATGGCAAACATCAAATCAGCAATCAAACGTGCAAAAACTTCTGAAAAGCGTCGCGTCGCAAACTCGCAAGAGAAAGCAGCAATGCGTACAGCAGTAAAACGTGTTGACGCTCTCGTACTCGAAGGAAACAAAGAAGCTGCTCAAGAAGCTTTCGTCCTCGCTACGAAGAAAATCGACAAAGCTGCAGCAAAAGGTCTTATCCACCAAAACAAAGCTGGCCGTGACAAATCACGTCTCGCAGCTCGCATCGCAGCTCTCTAATTAGAGATCAAACCGGAACAGCCGCCTCCATCAGGAGCCGGCTGTTTTTTCGTATACCATGACGTAATGCGTCCCAATCCCGGGAATTTCGAACGGCTCACCGACGACGACGAGGCCGTTCCGTTCATAGAAGCGCACGGCGACTTCGCGGGCGTTGCACCACCACGAGTCGTTGACCGTTTCGTGCAGCGCCTGTAAAAACGACGAGCCGATCCCTTGCCCGGCGGAGGCCGGGTCGGTCGCCATCCCCCGCAGTTGGTACGGCACTGTCTTCCCGTCGACGTCACGCCCTGCTTCCATCACGGTCGCGATCGACAACACCTGACCGTCCTCGACCCAAGCGAAATGGCGTGTCGTCTCGTTATCATCCCCTTCAAAATAACACGTCTCCCGCATCTGACCCGGTCTGAGCACTTCATGCCTGAGCGGAATCACATCTTCAAGTTCCACTTGTCGTAAACTCATTTTCTCACCTCACACGAGCGTCAACTGACAGACGAGCGTATCGAAGACGATTTGTTTATCGCCACGACCGGTCTTCATCGACTCATCTGCATCGGCAATCATCGTCAGCGCCGCGGCGAGCTGCGCCTCCGTGAAGTTCCGGCTCGCTTGCCCGGCCAGCTTCACTGTGTACGGATGTGCCCCAATCTTTGACGCGATTTGTTTTTCCCCATATCCTTTTTCCGTCAGCTGCTTCGTCAAATACATGTTCCGGTACTGACGGGCGAGAAGCGACAAGAGCCCAATCAACTCCTGACCTTGTTTCTCTAAATCACGGACGAGCCGTAGCGCCGCGTCGGCACGCCGGGCGACTAAAAATTCGGACAGTTGGAACACGTTGTCTTCAAGCGTTCGAGGGACGAGATCGTTGACGATTTCGAGCGGGATCTCGCTACCATCACTCGCATACAGTTGCAACTTCTCGAGCTCGCGTACGAGTTTCCCCCAATCATCATGGCATAAGAACAAAAGTCGCTCGACGGTCGAGCGGTCCATCTTTTGCCCACGTCGATTCAGTTCGTCACCGACGTAACGCATCAGCTCCGTCTGGCTCGGCTTTTTCGCCTCGAGGACGATGGCCCGTTCTTTTAAGCGCTTGACGACTTTTTTACGCTCATCGAGTTTTTCTGTCTCGATGATGAAGACGAGCACGGCGTACGGTGCCGGCTGCAACAAATATTCCGTCAACCGTTCGACATTTTGCTTTTGTTTCTCTTTCGCGCCGGTCAAAAACTGGGCGTTTTTCACGACGACCGTCCGATAATCGCTGAAGAACGGGACCGTCTCCGCCTCGTCGAGTGCCGTATCGAGCGCCGTCTCTTGTAAGTCGAGTCGCATCACGTCGAACTGGTCGCCGGACGGGTTGGCCGCCTTGACGATTTCTTTCTCCCACGAATCGAGCAGATACTTCTCCGTCCCGAACAAGACGTACACGTTGGCTACTTTGCCGTTATGGAGCCAGGGTTCATTCAAAACACACACCACTTTCACAATTTATTCTTATCTAAAACATAGATTATCCTTCAACGATTCGCTATACTTAGGACGGAACCATTTCAAGGAGGGACTCACTATGCATATTAACTCTGTTCGCCCACCAAGCGAAAACCCGTTTGAGAACGATGTCCAATGCAAACGAAACGATGCCATCGATTCAGCGATCGGCTTCATCGTACCGTTCGGCTTTTTCTTCACGCTATTCGCGATTGGCGTCCTCATCAAGTTCTTAAGCTTATAAGCTACGAAACGATTGCCCCGGGGGAGCAATCGTTTTTTAGTTTATCATACATTTCATCGACTGACCTTCGTTTCCACGATCCCTCGGCAAGCGTCACGTTCACATACGATCATCCCGTCCTCATCCGTCCGTAGCACGCGCCTGCCGACAAGTCGCGCCAAGACGTCTGGATGCGGATGCCCGTAACGGTTGTTCCTGCCGACGCTCGCCACGACCCATTCCGGATCGATCCGGTTTACTAGTGCCTCGCTCGACGACGTGTCCGAGCCATGATGGCCGAGTTTGAACACATCAACGTCGACATTCGGGAGAGCGGCTTCCCCCGCTTCCGGTAAGTCACCCGTCAACAAGTACGTCATCCCACCGACCGTTAAATAGGCCGAGACAGAATTGGCATTCTCATCTGCCTTACGCTCCGAAGGACTGACGATCCAAAACCATGGATAGGGACGGTCCCCGGCCCGGACGAAACGGACCGGGACATTTTTTTGCGCAAGTTTAGATAACAATTCGCCTCGTTTCTCCATATCGGCCGCTTCGGCCGCTAACCACACTTCTTTTACTTGAATCAAATCAAGTAACCCGTCCAACCCGCCAATGTGATCGTGATCGGCATGGGTGAGCAATAAAAAGTCGATTTCTCGTTCGCCCCGCTTCCATAAGTACGGCGCGACGACATCTGCGCCTGGGTCAAACGTCGAGCGTTTTTTCTCCGAAGGGTCATGATACACCCCACCGACATCAATCAAACCGGTGAGGCCGTGCGTCTCGACGACGATCGCATCTCCTTGCCCGACGTCTAAAAACGTGACGCGCCCTTCTTCTTTCAATTCGGACGCCAAGGCGACAGCACTGAGTGTGAGCAACGCGATTCCCCAACCAATCAATTGGCGCCGCTCGAGAAAGAGAAGTCCAATCCATAATCCGATGGCGAGAAGGAACGAGCCCCAAACGGTCAGCTCATGGAGCGGGAGCCACGGTTTGACCTGATTGTGTAGCGTGAACGTCCCATGTAGCCCGTCGAGTACCGGATGAAGTAACGGTTCATATAACGGTACGAGATACGCCAAAAAACCGAGAGGAATCATCACCCACGAGAAGAGAATGGCCACAATTACGTTATAGAACGGAGCCGCGATCGAGATGACCGGTTGCACGTTCCATAACAAAATCAAACCAATCCATTGGGCATAAATTGCCAGACTGAGCACGTTCGTCCATTGCGAACGGGTCACAATCAAAAAGAGCGTCATCCCGACCGTGAGTTGAAACCCAAGATTAAATAACAAGTATGGTTGAAGTGCGAGTAATGCCGCCGCGCACCAACTTAAAAGACGCATCGGGTCACGGACCGAATAACCGAATAGTGAGAAGACGAGTACCATGTCGGCGACGAGGACGGCGCGCGCGACCGGCGGTGAAAAGCCGGTCAACCAGCCGAACGCCGTCACAATCAAGACGATGAGGAGGATCTTCGTCTCTCGATGGAACGGGAGAGGAGATAGTAGCCATTTGAACGCGAGGACGAGCATGGCGATGTGTGACCCCGAAATGACGAGCAGATGCAACAGCCCCGTGACCCGATACGAAAACGAGGTTTCTTCATCCAACAATCGTCCTTCTCCAAACAAAAGCGCCTCCATATACAACGCAACATCGGCCCGATACGTCGACTCGATGCGTGCCAATTGTCTCTCTTTGAACCGAAGCATCGCCCCGTCCAAGCCTGCCGTCGGACGACAGGCGTGAACGGTGACTTGTCTTCCCTTGAATGAAAGGCCTGCCCCTTTCGCCCACGCCATTTCATCGAACCCGCCGACGTTTCGGAGCGGTGCGAACGCATCCGGCTCGAACGTGACGAGACACGTCTCTCCCGGACGGCCGAGCGCCACATCACGTCCGACTAAAACCCCGTTCGCCCCTGACGTCTCGCCATACAATCGGACGGAACGACCATTGTCACGCCGGCTCTCGATTGAGAACAACACGTCTTCTCCTCCTGAGATGACCGGTGGCTCGTCATGCCAAAAAATGATCAAGGCGAGACAACCTGCGCCGATATACGTGCCAACTGACTGGCCTCGACATGTCGCAAGCAAAAAGAGGAACAGCACGAAGCCGACGAGGACGAAGCCTTGGGTACAAGCGATGAGGACACTGATTGGAAGTAGCGGAAAAATCGGCATCTTACGGGACCAGCAGGTAGCCCTTCATGTTTTCTAACGTCTTCTCACCGAAACCTTTCACGTTCCGAAGTTCTTCATAGGACTTGAACGGACCATGTTCTTTCAAATAATTTAATATCGCCTCGGCTTTAGCCGGTCCGATCCCCGGGACCGTCATCAATTCCTCTTTCGTCGCACTGTTGACGTGGACCCCGTTCGTTTCAGTCTCGGTCGTCTCCGGTGCGACCTCGAGAAGCTCGCCTTTTTTCGGCACCGTGATCTTTGACCCATCGACGAGCAGTTGGGCCAAGTTCAACTGTTCGGGCTCGGCGTCAGCAGTCAACACGGCAAGCGTCAGGACGTCACCGACCCTTGCCCCAGGCGGCATCTCATATACATCCGGTGAGACGACGGCACCTGTCACATAGACGACGACTCTTCCTGTTGCCGGCTCTGCTTGAACCGACTCTTCCGCTTTCAGTTCGATTTGTTCGACCATCGGTGTCTCCGGCTGTTTCGACGCGAACATGTAGCCGACCGCCATGAATAAAGCCACAACCAGCCCGATGACGTAACGTTTCCATTTTTCCATCTCGCTTCCTCCTATCGACACCTTCTGGTCTATAGTATGCGCCCGAATCATCTACCGCTCATCTAGGGCTATCTCCTCGATTCAGTCGCTTGCTTGTCCGTTGTACCGTCCGACTCGTCCTGTTTTCCCATAAAAAAAAGAGACAAGCCGAAACTTGTCTCAATCGTTTTGAAAATGTTGGACTTGATCGGCAAGTGCCGCTGCCTGTCCTTCGAGTTCTTGCATCAACGCGAAAATTTGGTCAAAGCTCGCCTGTTGTTCTTTCATCGAGGCGGCCACTTCTTCATTTCCGGCGGCAAGCTCTTCAGTCACCCCGCTCACTTCTTCGACCCGCTTCAACACGTTCGTCACTTCGCTACTCGAGGCCAGCATTTCTCGCTCGATCGTATGGACGAATGCGGCGACATGGTCTGTCCGATCATGAATCCGCGTGAACGCTTGTTTCGTCAAGCCGAACGCTTGGAGTTGGGCCGTCTGTTCTTGACTCGCTTCTTCGACCGTCTGTTTCAATCGCTCCACTTCTTCATGAATCGATTGGACGACACTAAAGATCGAGCGTGTCGCCACGTTACTCTCTTCAGCTAACTTCTTCACTTCGCTCGCGACGACGGCGAAACCGCGTCCTGCTTCGCCGGCACGGGCCGCTTCAATCGCCGCGTTCAACGCGAGTAAGTTCGTTTGGGCGGCAACGTCTTCGACGAGTTTCGCCATCCGTTCAATCTCGTCCGTGTTTCGCGCAAACGCATCCATCCGTTTGACGAGCGTGTCATTCCGTTCGCTCGAGCGTTGTAAAATCCGCTCTTGGTCGATCAGCGTTTCAATCCCGTCTTGGACTTCACGCGTCATCGCGCTCGTCTCTTCTGTCGTCTGGCGCGTCTGTTGGAGGCTCGTCTCGAACGAGGCCGCCATGATGCCGACCGACTCGAGCGTCTCCTGTAGTTCGGTCGCAATCGATTGGGCACCGTTCGCCATCTCATCGACCGCGTTCGTGATGTTTGACGTCGTGCTGACGACCGCCTCGTTCTCGGTCGCGGCCGTCTCGGTCATCGCGTTGACTTGCATCGAGGTGACCCGGATTGACCCGATCACCGTTTGAAGGGAGACCGTCATATGTTGCATCGCTCGTTCAAGACGCCCGATCTCGTCTCGTCTCGTCGACTCGGGCAATGAAATCAGTCGACCAGAAGCGATGGCTTCGGCTGCCTCGACGGTCTGCTCGAGCGGACGCGTGATGGAACGGGCAAAGAAGAAGTTGTACACCCCGAGCGCTACGATGACAAAAGCCGTCAGCACGATCGAAATGATAAACAGTTGTTTCGTCTCTTGTGCCGCCTCACGCTGAAGCGCTTCGTAGAAGGCCCCATTCTTCAAGAGTAGCGTGTTCACATCGTTCAATAATCCTTCGAGCTTGGCTGCTTGAATCCGGGCTGCAATCCCGCCGGCCTCCGCCTCGACGTTCTCACCGATGCGCGCGTACTTTGCTGTCGCCCGTTCCAAATGTTCGTTGAACGCCGGAATTAAATACGTACGTTCTAGCGTCTCAAACGTGGCCACGTTGTTTTCGCGGATGCGTGTTAACTGATTCAACGTCGCCGGGCTCATCTGCTCGCCAAGTGATGTCCAAAGTGACTGTTCTTGAAGGAGGGACGTCTCGAGTTGAGACAACTCAATCATTTGTGAGCCGTACTGTTCGTTATACGTTTGCAATCGATTTAACGTCGCCAAGACGTAACTCATCATCAAGACGATCAAAACGACCGTAAACACCGTTGACACAATAAATCGTTTTCGTAAACTCATTGTTGTTTGCCCTCCAGTAGCCGTTTCTCGAATGCGTCAAAGCGTTCCCGTTCCTCGTCGCTCCACTGGACGCGACGAAGTGCGGCAAGACCGACCCCGCCCTCCTCGAGACCAAGCGTGAGATGTTCGCTGAAGGCTTCCTCTTGAACGTTATCCGCGATGGCGACGATGGCTAAGTCCACTTGTTTTAACATCGACGTGATGACCGCATCCGGGGCAATCATCGATTGATCGCTATCGACCCCGATGGCCTTCACGCCGTTCGCTTGCGCGGTCTGTAAGACACCGACACCGGTCAATCCTGCCGCCGCATATAAGACGTCGGCTCCTGCCTCGATCTGTTTCTCGGCCAACTGCTCTCCGATTTCAGGCGAGGCAAAGTCATTCGCATAATCGACAATGAGTTCGACGTCGGCGTTTACCGCTTTCGCTCCGAGTAGGAAGCCGGTCGAGAACTTTTGAATCAACTCGTTGTCCACGCCGCCGACAAATCCGATTTTTCCTGTCTCTGTCTCAAGACCTGCCACCGCACCGGCCAACGCGCTCCCTTCTACTTCTTCAAACGTTACGGACATCACGTTCGGTAACGTCGAAACGGCGTCAATCAAGGCGAACTGTTGGTCTGGATGATTGGCAGCCACTTTCTCTAAATCTTCTTGGCATGCGAAGCCGAGCCCGATGATGACATCGTGCCCTGCAGCGACAAGCTGTTCAAAACCAGCTTCATATGTTTTTGTTTCTTCAAGCTCACGGTAATCGACGTACCATTCCCCTGTTTCTCGCAATTGGCCCATGCCTCGCATGGCGGCGTCGCTAAACGATTGGTCCCCGAGACCGACGTCTGATAAGACGACACCCATTGACTGTCGCTCCTCAATGGCGGCCTCTGGTTTGTCGATGACAGATTGACAGGCCGACAACCACAAGACGCTTGCGGTCATCAAACCGAGTATGACTCCTTTTTTCATATGACTCTTCCTCTCTCTATTGGTCTGACATCTCCCTTATCGACACAATTCGACTCGGCTTGAAGTCAATCTGTTTGAAAGTTAGGGAAATCTTACAAACCATGAAAAAAGGTTGCAGACGATTTCGTCTGCAACCTTTTGTCTTATTCTTCTGTCGCGGCAATGGTCTCAGTGAGTTTGCGCTCCGGCACCTCTCCGGTCGGCACGTTGCCCTTTCCGACGAAGTTATCGAGCAGATCTTTCATGTCGATTCCTGACGAGGCTTTAAGCGTCTGTTGGAGCGACGCCATCAAGTCGGTCGCATAACCGGTCACTTTGCCGGCGCCTCCGTCTTTTCCACTTCCAGTATCAACAACGGTGATTTGATCGATGTTCCCAAGCGGCGCTGCAATCTGCTTCGCGTAATCCGGGAGCATCTTGACGACCATATCGAGAATGGCTGCTTGGCCATATTGTTCGAATGCTTCGGCGATTTTTTGTTTCGCTTCCGCTTCGGCGAGACCTGTCTAGCGGATGATTTCGGCTTCCGCTTCCCCTTTCGCCCGCTCCGAGTCGGCTTCGGCGACACCGGCGAGTCGAACGCGTTCTGCGTCGGCTTTCGCTTCGGCCTCGATGCGGTACTTCTCGGCATCGGCTGAGGCAATTTGACGGGCTTTATCCGCTTCCGCTGACTGCTCGATCGCATAGCGATCGGCGTCGGCTTTCTTCTTCACTTCCGAGTCATATTGTTTCTCACGACGCATAATTTCTTTTTCTTCGAGTTCGATTTGCTTCTGACGCTCGATGATTTGAACTTGCATTTGTTGCTCGGTGACTTCTTGTTTCGCTCGCGCTTCTTCAAGCTCATACGCTTGGTCGGCACGGGCTTTGGCGACGTCTTGCTCACGACGGTACGCCGCGATGCGGAGCTGGTTCTCTTTCTCGGCTTCTGCGATTTCTGAGGCCCGCTCGAGCTCGGCTTTCTTCGCGTCTTTCATCGCTTCGGCTTGCTTGATGCGCGTCTCTTTATCTGCCTCGGCTGTCGCGATGTCTGCATCCCGTTTAACTTGGGCGATTCGCGGTTTTCCGAGTGACTCGAGATAGCCGTTCTTGTCACGAACGTCTTTAATCGTGAACGAGACGATGACGAGACCCATCTTCGCTAAGTCTTGTGAAGCGACACGTTGGACTTCTTGTGAGAACTTGTCCCGGTTCTTGTAAATCTCTTCGACCGTCATCGAACCAAGGATGGAGCGGAGGTGACCTTCGAGTACTTCTTTCGCCTCGTTCTCACGCTCGATTTTTGGTTTGCCGAGGAATTGCTCGGCCGCCGTGGCGATTTCACTGATTGAGCCACCGATTTTAATGATGGCCGTTCCGTCCGCCATGACCGGGACACCTTGTTCCGTATAAACTTCCGGTGTTGTGACTTCAAGCTTGCTCGAGAGAAGGCTGAGCGGTTCTGCCTGTTGGAAGACAGGTAACACGAACGTACCGCCACCACGGATGATTTTGACCCGGTTGCCCGAGGCGTCGCTATGGACATTTTTCTTTCCTAAGTAACTTCCGGTGACGATTAGCGCCTCATCCGGTCCGACCGTACGGTACTTTAATACGAATACAAAAATCAGGGAAAGAATGATCACCCCGACGATAATACTTGCAAGGATGACTGTATCCATCTATCCATTCTCCTTCCGGATTGTCGGTTCGTCGTATTCCATGACGACCGCAATGTTTCGTTCTACTTCAATGATGACAACGCGACGGTCTGCCGAGATGGCTTTCCCGTCAATGCTTTGCGCCGTCTTTAATACGGAGCCGGTCACCGATTCGACGAGCACTTCTCCATATCCACCTTCGGGCACAGGGACGGTCAACCGGCCGACGAGGCCGATGAGTGACTCATCGGTCATCCCGATAGATTCCTCCGCATTCGAGAGTGGCAATAAGACGAATAAGTAAAGAAGCGTCGTCAAGGCGAACGAACCGACAAGGGCGACGGCGAGCCCAATCATCGGCGAGACGTGCGCGAGTGCATTCAAAATGAGACCGATTCCCGCCCCGAGTGCCAAGAACGAAAGGATGACGGCCGGATTGAACCAGCCTTCAAACAAATCGAACGCATCCGAGAACAGCATATAAACGAACGTCCCGAGCCCCGCGATGATGAGGACCCACCAATATAGTTGATCGATCGACTCCATTACCACCCCTCCTCGCTTCGGCGTTCATGCTCGTAGGCGAGCACGCGGCGCAAATGCTCGACTTCAAGCGCGAGCGCCCGTTCAATCGTGTCCCATTCCGAGAGCGGACGGGTCGGTTGCTCAACAGATTGACGGACGCGCCCTAACGTCTGCTCGAACCGCAATCGATCGTAGCGATCGACGGCCTCCACACGCTCTTGCCGCAGCAACGTCAAATAATGATCGACTTCCGCCTGCAACGTAATGATTTGCTCTGCCGTCGTCTCCGACGACTCCTGCATGAGTAGACGACGCACCCGCACTTGATGGGCCACTAGTTTGGCGATTCTCGATTCTAACTCGAGAATTTGTTTATAGAGGGATTCCGCCTCATCTTGCTCCGTGTCATCGCGCCACCACATTTTCGCCTCACCTCATTTCACTTCTACTCGACTCACTGTTTCATACGGAAAAGCCGGTGCACTGGTTTCAAAATATACAAAAAAAATGTAAAATTAATTTGCGAGAGAGAAAGGAAGTGCTCCTGTTGGGCAATCAAGTCATCAAATTATCGATTGAGGCGCAAAACGCCTTAATCGAGCGTTATTCACCCTACGCGGTCAATCCGCCACCTTACGCGAAATTCAGTGCGAAAACACCTTCGTGCGTGATTACCGTTTACAATTCGGGTAAAGTCATGTTCCAAGGCCAGACGGCTGAAACGGAGGCAGCAAAATGGGGAACGCCGGAGGCGAAAAAAGTAGCGGCTGCCTCGACACTACCAGACGGTTTTTCAAATTGGTCGGTCGTCGGCAGTGACGAAGTCGGAAAAGGGGACTATTTCGGTCCGCTCGTCATCGTCGCCGCTTACGTTCCGAAAGAGAAAATCGACCTCGTCAAAGAACTAGGCGTCAAAGACTCGAAACAATTGTCCGACACCGACATCAAGCGGATTGCCCGTGATTTACATGTGACGATTCCGTATCAGAAGGCGACGCTCCATAACCCGATGTACAATAAGATGCAAAAGACGATGACGCAAGGGAAGATGACGGCCATCGCCCATAACGCCGCCTTGTCGGCCCTTCTCGAAAAACTCGAGGAGAAGCCGGATGCGATTTTAATCGATCAGTTCACGGAAAAGAACGTCTATTACAAGCATCTGAGCCATGAGCGAAACATCGTCAATGCTGACGTCTATTTCTCGACGAAAGCGGAAGGGTTACACGTCGCCGTCGCAGCCGCCTCGATTTTGGCACGTGCGTTTTTCTTGAAAGAAATGGATCAATTGAGTCAAACCGTCGGCCTCACGTTGCCCAAAGGAGCGGGAGCCAAAGTCGACCAAGTCGCCGCCTCGCTCATTAAACGTGATGGTGTCGAACGGTTGAATAACATCGCCAAAGTTCATTTCGCCAACACGAAGAAGGCGCTGCGCTTGAGCGAGTTGAAACGATAGTGCTTCCAAGCGACATATGGTATATTATTTTTATGGTTTAATGAACTTAAAATTTTTGGAGGATAGCGTTCATGTTGCATTATAAAACGTACACATTAAGCGACGATCATCCTTGGGTCATCTTCATTCATGGCGCCGGGGGGAGCCTGTCTCACTGGTATCGTCAAATCCGACCGTTTAAAAAGAAATATAATGTCCTGTTGCTCGACTTGCGTGGCCACGGCGGATCTTATGATGCCGAGCAGTCGTTGACGCAACCGCTCAACGCGTATACGCTCGACGTCGTCGTCGAGGACGTGGTCGAAGTGATGGACCACTTGAACATCGAAAAAGGCCATATGGTCGGCCTATCGCTCGGAACAATCGTCATTCAAGCGATGTTCGAACATCACCCGGAGCGAATCGCATCGGTCGTGCTCGGGGGCGCGATCGTCAAATTCAACGTTCGATCGACGTTGTTGATTCGTCTCGGTAGCCTCGTGCAAAACTTCGTCCCTTATATGTGGCTCTATCAACTGTTCGCCTGGATTTTATTGCCGAAAAAACGTCATAAGAAATCACGTATGATGTTCGTCCGTGACGCGGCTAACCTGTGTCAACGTGAATTCATTCGATGGTTCAAGATGACTGAAAACATGAATCCGTTGCTCCGACATTTCTCATCGATTCAAACGGCCGTCCCGATTCTTTATGTGATGGGGGATGAGGATTACATGTTCCTCGAAGCTGTCGAACGTACGGCGAAACACCAACCGACGGCGAACGTTCATGTCGTCGAGGATTCTGGTCACGTCGTCAACGTCGATCAGCCGGATATCTTTAACACCGTCTCGATGAATTTTATTGATGAACAAGTTGGCTTGCTTACGGCCAGCACCTCATAACGCTATGTATGGCGAATGGTAGCGCTCTCAATTCGGGAGCTGCTACCTCTTTTTATTTTATCGTTCCAATTTTTTTCAAATTAATTTTCAGAAAATATTGATTATTGAAAAATGTCATGTTACTCTAAGACAAATCTTAGCAAAACGGAGGAGCGAAACGCCATGCATACACAGACACAACACGGCCTGCTGATTATTATTCGACGAAGGGACTGAAAATCGACTCGTAAACCGAGACGAATTTTTGGGCCCTTGTTTCGATGGATTCGGACGAGGTGCTCACCGTGAACCACTTGCGCCTATCCCATTCGGATAGGTTTTTTTATTGGAAAACAGACAGAGGAGATGATGGAAGTGAAACAGTACGCAATGGATCGAATGATTAAAATATCAGCCGGGATGGCAAGCGCCGTCCTCGTCACGCTCGGGGTCGGTCTCTTGATTGAGACGATTGGAAACATGACAGGGCTCGGCATGCTCGTCACGATTGGCCAAGTCGCCAAGTCACTTCTCGCCCCGGCGCTCGGCGCCGGTGTCGCCTATCAACTCGGTGGCAACACGCTCATTTTATTCAGTTCGATGATTGCGGCAACCGTCGGCGGGGCTGCCCTCCAACCGACCGAGAGTGGACTCGTCCTCGTCCCGGGACAACCGATCAGCGCTTTGATTGCAGCGGCTGCGGCTGTTTGGATTGGGAAACGCGTTCTTGGAAAGACAAAGTTTGACATGATGGTCGTCCCGGTTTCCGCCGTTCTCGGTGGCGGGATCGTCGGGGTCGGTGCAGCGGCCGTCACGACGCCGCTCATCAATACCATCAGCACAAGCATCACCGCATCGGTCAACACGTCGCCGATTGCCACATCACTCGTCATCGCGCTCGTCTTTAGTGTCATGCTCATGTCGCCGGCATCATCTGCTGCGCTCGCCATCGCGCTTCAACTCGACCCTGTCGCGAGTGCGGCCGCCTTGATTGGATGTACAGCCCAGTTCGTCGGGTTCACGCTCATGGCTTATCGTCAAACCGACCCAGGCGGTTTGGTCGCATCGTTCTTTGTTACACCGAAAGTCCAGTTCCCGAACGTCGTCAAAAACCCTCGGGTCGTCATGCCACCCTTTATCGCGGCGATGGTTAGCGCCCCGATTGCGACGCTCTGGTTCTCGCTCGAAGTCCCGTACGAGATTGCCGGTCTCGGTTTGAACTCGATGATCGCCCCACTCAATATCTTGGCGGCTCAAGGCGCCGAGGCGTTCGCCATCTTCGTCGGCACAGGCGTCGTGCTCCCTGCTGTCATCACGTTCCTTCTTTATAAAGTGACTTGCCTCGTCGGTTGGACGAAGTTCGGTGACTTGGCGCTCGAAGTGCAATAAAAAACTGCGATTCCTAAGCTTAGGAATCGCAGTTTTTGCGTTAAGCGCGAACGTCGGCGCCGTGTGTCGCTTTGACGGCGGCGATGATCGCCTCATACGACGCTGTCACTTCTTCATCTTGAAGCGTGCGCGTCGGATCTTGATATTTAAGTGAAAAGGCGAGCGATTTCTCATCGTTCCCAACGTTTTCACCTGTATAGACATCGAACAAGGCGAGGTCAATCAAGAGCGGACCGGCCGCTTGTTTCATCGTCGCCTCAACGTGACCGGCTGGGATGTCTCGGTTTAAGACGAGTGCCAAGTCTCGCGTGATGGACGGGTAACGTGGCACGTCTTCATAAATCGCTGTCGCTTCCGTATCGAACGCTTGGACATCGAGTTCGAAGACATAGACTTCTTTTAAACCGTAGATGTCTTTCGATACACCTGGATGCACTTGACCGACATAGCCGACGACCTCTCCGTCGACGAGGACGTTCGCCGTGCGGCCCGGATGCATGTCCGGAATCGAAGCGGCTTCATACGTGACTTCGGTGCGAAGCGTCTGTGCCAACGTGTCGACAATCCCTTTCGCGACGAAATAGTCGACCGGGACGCGTGTGCCTTGTGAACGATGGTCGTACCAAAGGCCTGTCACGACAGCGGCCACACGTTCTGTCTCGAGCGGTAACGTCTCCCCGACGTTCACATATACGCGTCCCGTTTCGTACAAGCCAACGTTCGCTTGTTGACGGGCCGTGTTATGTCGCACCGCTTCAAGGAGTCCTGGGACGAGTGATGTCCGAAGCACGGTACGTTCTTCACTCATCGGCATCGCCAATTGTACTTTTGTCGCCGATTCGCCGCCGAAGCGTGATGCGTGTGCCTCACTCGTCAACGAGTACGTAATCGCTTGCGATAGCCCTGCACCTTGGAGGATGCGGCGCACACGACGGCGCAAGACGTTGACATGCGGCAAGTAACCTTTCGTCGTCGAGGCCGGCAGTTTCGACGGTAGGCTGTCGTAACCGAACAGACGAGCAACTTCTTCTGTCACGTCCGCCGGTAGCTCGAGGTCGGGACGACGGGACGGGACGCGTACCGTCAACAGTTCGTCGCCTTCGACGTCAAGGCCGAGGCGGTTCAAAATCGAGACAATCGTCTCCCGGTCGAGCTCCATACCGAGACGTTCATTGATGTAGGCAACCGATACGTCAATCGTCCGTTCGGCCGACAGGATATCCCCGGACGTCACGGCGTCACTGACGGTCCCACCGCTGATCGACTGAATCAATTGCGCAGCCCGGTCGAGCGCACGCATGACACGCTCAGGGTCGACGCCTTTCTCGAAACGAGCGCTCGAATCGGAACGAAGCCCGAGCACACGACTCGTCTTCCGCACCGAGGCTGGAACGAAATAAGCGGATTCGAGCACGACACTCGTCGTCGTCGCGTCGACTTCGGTGCTCGCACCACCCATGACACCGGCGATGGCGACCGGCGCATTCCCGTCCGTAATGACCATCATCGATTCATCGAGCGTCCGTGTCACATCGTCAAGCGTCACAATCGTCTCGCCGTCGTGTGCTTGACGGACGCCGATGGCTCGGCCGAGCTTCGACGCATCGAACGCGTGGAGCGGCTGACCGAGTTCGAGCATGACATAGTTCGTCACGTCGACGACGTTGTTGATTGGGCGCACGCCCTCTGCGATCAAGACGTTCTTCAACCATTGGGGCGAGTCCTCGATTTTGACCCCATCCACGCGTCGCGTCGCGTAATACGGGCAGTTGTCTGTCTCAAGTGAGACCGTGACGTCATTTTGACCAGTTGCCGCGACGTCCGTGTCCGGTAACGTGTACGGACGCTCCAAAATCGCTGCGACTTCGTGAATGATGCCATAGAGGCTGAGACAGTCCGAACGGTTCGGCGTCAAGCCGAGTTCGAGCACCTCATCATCGAGGTCAAGGAGACTGACGACGTCCGCACCGACTTCGACCGCTTCACGGAACGTATGGATTCCGTCTTGTTCGTCTTCGCGGATTTGCTTCTTCTCGAATCCGAGTTCCTCGAGCGAACAAATCATTCCGTGTGACTCGACGCCGCGCAGTTTGGCCTTCTTGATTTTCAAGCCAGGTAGCGTCGCACCGACCGTTGCGACGATGACGTGTTGACCGGCCGCGACGTTCGGGGCGCCACAGACGATTTGAGCCGTGTCACCACCGATGTCGACTGTCGTCACGTTCAACTTATCCGCTTCCGGATGCTTTTCGCACGTCAAGACGCGTCCGACGACGAGACCGCTCAATCCCTCGGCCCGATTCGTCACGCCTTCCACTTCAATCCCATTCTTTGTAATCAAATCGGCGAGCTGTTGCCCGCTCAAATCCGAGACGTCGATATATTGATTCAACCATTTTTTTGATAGTAACATGTGTGGTCCCCCTTAGAATTGCTCGATGAAGCGTAAGTCGTTTGTATAGAAGTGACGAATGTCGTCGACGCCGTGTTTGAGCATCGCCATCCGCTCGACACCGATGCCGAACGCGAAACCGGACATTTTCGTCGAATCGTAGCCCGCCATTTCGAGCACGCGTGGATGTACCATGCCGGCGCCCAAGATTTCAATCCAGCCAGTCCCTTTGCAGACGTTACAGCCTTTTCCGCCACACTTGAAACACGAAATATCGACTTCGACCGACGGCTCTGTGAACGGGAAGAAGCTTGGACGGAGACGAATCTCACGCGTCTCACCGAACAGTTGCTTGACGAACGCCTCGAGCGTCCCTTTCAAGTCGGCCATCGAGATGTGTTCATCGACGACGAGCCCTTCGATTTGCAAGAATTGGTGCGAATGGGTCGCGTCGTCCTCATCCCGACGATACACTTTCCCCGGGCAGATGATGCGAATCGGTTCACCGTTTGCGAGTAACATCGTCCGTGCCTGAACCGGAGACGTATGCGTCCGGAGTAACGTCTCGTCCGTGATGTAGAACGAGTCTTGCATGTCGCGGGCCGGATGGTCTTTTGGAAGATTGAGCATCTCGAAGTTATACAAGTCCGTCTCGACTTCTGGTCCTTCGGCAATCGTGTAGCCGAGCCCGACGAACAAGTCTTCCATCTCGTCGACGATTTGCTGGAGTAGATGCGTGTGCCCCGGGAGCGATGTACGTCCTGGTAACGTCACATCGATGGCCTCAGCGGCGAGTTTTGCTTCAAGCTCTGTCGCCTTCACCGACTCGATGCGTGTCTCGAGCGCTTCTTGGATTGCGGCGCGTACCGTGTTCGCAAGGTCGCCGACGATCGGGCGTTCTTTCGGTGAGAGCTTGCCCATGCCGCGTAACACCTCGGTCATTGGTCCTTTCTTTCCTAAGTACTTGATGCGGACTTCGTTCAACGCCTTTTGTGTCGAGGCGACCTCAATCTCTTGAATGGCTTCCTGTTGTAACGCTTGTAATTGTTCTTTCATTAATAATTCCTCCTCTACAAAAAAAGTCCCTTCAGTCATTGACTGAAGGGACGAATCATCGCGGTACCACCCTACTTGGCCCGAAGGCCCACTTGAGAGCATCGGTATCGAGATGCCAACCCGGTGTTGTCTCCAACACGACTCCAGAGTGAATTCGGCGCCGCCCGAGGCGTCGGCTTCCAATCACGGCCGATGCTCCCTGTACTCGTTCGGTAGTTCGCGTACTATGCTCTTTCAACGTCTATCGTATATCGTTCAATATAATTAACCTATCATGAAACAGAATTGCTGACAAGATTAACGTAAGGCGATCCGGTACATGAGAATCCCAGCCGCGACCGCCGCGTTCAGCGACTCGGCGTCGCCGAGCATCGGAATGTGCACCCGGGTGTCACAGAGGGCAAGGACGTCCGCATGGACACCTTGGGCTTCGTTCCCGATGACAAGCGCGACGCGGTCCCCAAAATCGATTTGGTCGTACGACTTGGCTTTTTCGAGCGCCGTCCCGTATACGTGGAACCCGTCACTTTTCAATCCCGGTAACGTCTCAAGTAAATCGACCGTGCGCACGTTCACGTGGAACAGTGAACCTTGCGTCGCCCGGACCGCCTTGGCGTTGTAGGGGTCGACCGTCCCTTTGCCGAGCAATACCGTATCGAACCCGGCGGCGTCTGCCGTCCGAATCATCGTCCCGAGGTTACCGGGGTCTTGAATCCGATCGAGGACGAGCACGTGTTTCATCTTCCGTTCGACCGGAGACATGTTGACGACCGCGAACACGCCTTGCGTCTTCTCCGTCTCAGACAAGATGTCCGCCACGTGATCAGAGAGCTCGAGGACGGGCATCTGATCAAGACGCCACGAACGCTTCGGCGTGTATGATTCGCCGACAATGAGCTGCACGAGCCGACCTGCACGAATCGCCTCGTCAACCAAATGCTCGCCTTCGACAAGGAACTGGCCGGACTCTTGTCTGCCTTTTTTCGTCATCAAGCGTTTCAATCGTTTAATCGTCTCGCTTTTCGTTGACGTGATTTTCGTCATATTATCCCTCTTTCAGCCATTGGACCGTCTTGTCGTCCAACCGTTTTGTGAGTGCGACGACGAGTTCGACGGCCGCCTCATAATCCGCTTTATGGATAATCGAGACGTTCGTATGCAAGTAACGGACCGGTACCGTGAGCGCGACCGCAGGCATCCCGATTCCAGATAAGTGGAAACGGCCTGCGTCCGTTCCGCCGCCTGGCGTCAAGTCGAGTTGATACTTGATGTCGTTTTCCTTCGCGACATCTACAATCAAGTCGATGAGTCGTGGGTTCGTGATGGTCGTCGCATCAAAGAAAATCACTTGAACCCCTTCGCCTAGCTTAGACAATCCTTCGGCAGCCGTCATGCCTGGCGTGTCACCCGGGATACCCGTGTCGACCGCGATGGCGACGTCCGGCTTGAGCATGTTGGCTGCCGTGACGGCACCACGCAATCCGACTTCTTCTTGAACGGTCGCGCCGGTGAAGACGACACCTGGGGCCTGATCTTCTTTTAATCGCTTCGCCGCCTCAATGGCGATGGCACAGCCGATTCGGTTATCCCACGCCTTGGCCATCAAGAAGTCTTCATTCTTCATGACCGTGAACTCGCAATGCGGCACGACCGTATCACCCGGACGAATGCCCCATTCCGCTACTTGCTCTTTTGACGTCGCCCCGATATCTAAGAACATGTCTTTGATCTCGACCGGTTTCTTCCGGGCTTCCATCGGCAAGACGTGCGGTGGTTTCGCCCCAATGACGCCAGGAATCTTTTCCCCAGAGCGCGTCACGACGTCCATCCGCTGGGCGAGCAGCACTTGATTCCACCAGCCCCCGAGCGCTTGGAAGCGAAGGAACCCGCCTTCTTCAATCCGTGTGACCATGAAACCGACTTCATCCATGTGGCCGGCAATCATGACACGTGGGCCATCGGCGTCTCCGGTCACACGACCGAACAAGCTACCGAGGCCGTCTTGTTCGAACGACTCGACGTGCGGTTCGAGGTATTCGCGCATGAGACTTCGCACTTCCCCTTCGTTCCCTGGTACGCCTGTCGCATCAGTCAATCGTTTCAACATATGTAAGGATTCATTCATCTCTAGATCGCTCCCTTGTCCGATTAATAGCCTTGATCTTGTCGCTCATGGTTTTGTTTATTTTTCGAGACATACGCCAACATAATCAATTCTTCATTGAAGCCTAACGTATATCCGAGTTCGAGATATGCCGCCATCAGCGTCTCGTACATCGCTTCCGTTTTCGACAAACCAAAGTTCGTCACTTTTCGGAATACGTCTAAAAAAGCATCAGTCGCATCAAGATACGAGCTACCGGCCGGGAACGACTCCCGTTCGTATCCGAGGGCGAGGCCGAGCGACAGTAAGAAGTGAATGCCGTCGACATACTCCTCTAAGATCACGTCTTGAGGCGACGGGCCTTTCGTCGACCAAAATTTAAAACTACGGGTCTCATTGGCGAGTTCCCCCAGTTCGACGAGCAAAGCGAGTAACCGCTCATCAAATTGGTTCCCGGATAATTGATGTTCTTCTTTGATCCGTTCGTCCAAACGACGTTGCTGATCAAATAATGTTGTCCAGTTCACCGGTTGCTCCTCCTATTCTCCACTTAAAGCAGTACTAAAATCATTAAAGACCAGCCCACTGCTAAAATCAATACTTGTAATTGGACGCTTTTTGGGGCATGAACGGACTTTTTCCGTGTCAAATGAAGCCCGAACAGCGCACCGATCGCGCCGCCCGCATAGGCGTATAGTATGTTGAATTCACCGTTGCCGTGCGTATAGTTTTTCGCTTGGACGTACGTGAAGACGTTCAAGACGATGAGCGCTAACGCGACGATGGCCAGAACCGATTGATCCATGCGTTCCCCTCCTTCTCTTCATCTTAAGAAATTCACGAGAAAAAAGAAAGCGCCGAGATAAGGTCTCGGCGCTTTCGTTTGAACTTAAGCGTTCAATTTTGATTTAGCTGTGTCAGCGAGTGACGCGAACGCTTGTGCATCCGTCACAGCAAGCTCAGCAAGCATCTTACGGTTGATGTCGATCCCTGCAAGCTTGAGACCGTGCATCATACGGCTGTATGAGAGGCCGTTCGTACGTGCTGCCGCATTGATACGTGTGATCCAAAGACGACGGAAATCACGTTTCTTCTGACGACGGTCACGGTATGCGTACATGAGTGACTTCATGACTTGTTGTTTTGCTACTTTAAAGAGAATGTGTTTCGAGCCAAAGTAACCTTTGGCCAATTTGATTTGCTTTTTACGACGTTGACGAGTCGTATATCCGCCTTTTACGCGTGGCATATGGTTTCCCTCCTAAATTCTTTCTGTATTACTTCGCGATCATGTTGCGAATGCGTTTGAAGTCTCCAGCTGATACGATAGCGCCTTTACGGAGCTTACGTTTTGCTTTTGTCGATTTGTTAGCGAACAAGTGACTTGTGTAAGCGTGCGAACGCTTGAGTTTACCTGATGCAGTACGTTTGAAACGTTTTGAAGCACCACGGTGCGATTTCATTTTCGGCATGAGTATTTCCTCCCCACTATGACTCGATGATTAATCTTCTTTCTTCGGAGCCAGCACTAAGAACATGCTGCGTCCTTCCATCTTCGGCTTTTGCTCAACAGTTGCCAAATCGGCACATTCCGCCGCCAATTTCTCCATGACGCGTTTCCCGATTTCAGAGTGCGTGATGGCACGTCCGCGGAAGCGGATTGACGCCTTCACTTTGTTTCCGTTCTCGAGGAACTTACGCGCGTTACGCAACTTCGTCTGGAAATCGTTTTCCTCGATCGTTGGGCTGAGACGCACTTCTTTCATCTGGATGACTTTTTGGTTTTTACGCGCTTCTTTTTCCTTCTTCTGAAGTTCGAAACGGTATTTCCCATAGTCCATAATTTTGGCGACCGGTGGGTTAGCTTTGTCGGCGACCAAGACAAGGTCAAGTTCAGCCTCTTCCGCTAAACGCAATGCCTCATTGCGCGATTGCACACCGAGTTGTGCACCGTCCGCTCCAATTAGGCGAACTTCACGGGCACGAATGTTTTCGTTGATAAAGAGCTCTTTGCTAATGGTTAGCACCTCCATCGTGCGAATGCACGAGTTTTAGATTGATAAGACAACATGGCAATAAAAAAAGCGTCGGCAGTTTCCCGCCCACACATCATTTCGGAGTCAACAGAGACGAATGCTCGGCTGCTTCACGTACATGATGGACCTGACCGAATCTGTTCGGACGAGGTGAGAAGCGGGCGCTTCTGCTTTGTTGTATTTAATCACTATGTCATCTTAACACTAGCAGGAAAAGATGTCAAGAATTCGCGCATGAATAATTGGTAGCTCACACTTTTATGATGATAACAGTCATTCCATCGTTTCGCAATACCTTTTGCGAGGGAATAAAAATAAAAAAGGGAGGGATGGCCATGAATTGGCGTAAAGATGTAGGCAGCGATCACGATTATCATGACCAAGTCGAACGCATCGTCACCGAGACGATGCGACACCATGGGTTAGAAGATGAAAAGTTAAAAGCCGTACTGACCGATTTATTAGAAGAGATGAACCGCATCACCCTTAAGATCGTCGATGACAACAAGAGCGCCCGCGACTACATTTATAAACGCTGGTATTAAAAAAGGGCTCGCGCCCTTTTTTTGTATAGTTAGTTCGTCAACGATTTGAAGAAGTTACTCAGTGCGGCGAACAACCGGGCGAAGAAGCCTTTCACTTCTTCTTGCTCGAGAAACGCTTGAACGTTTTGTCCGGCCCCTTTCAACCCGTCACTGATCGATGCCCAGTCAAGGTTCGCTTGTTGCATGTTTTCAAATAGCCCCGTCAATTGGTTCAACTGCGTGTCTGACAGTTGGACGTTGTTTTGATTGAGCACTTGAATGACGATGTCACGAATTTCGATGTTCGTCTCTGGTTTCTGGTTGGCGATCGCCGCCTTGATGTCGTTCATGAGCCCGGCGACATCCTCTTGTCCGACCGCTTTGCCGATCTCCGACGTGACGGCGAGCTCTTCTTGGGCGAGCGCCTTACGTTCTTCTGTCAGCTCGATGCCCGTCTCACTGGCGGTGACGTCATACGCCTTCATGATGCCTGTGAGAGCGGACGTACCGGTCACGCGAATCGGTGACGTGATGTAAATGTCCGCATCGGTCACGCCGGCCGTGACGAGTGCGTTCGCATACATGTCTTCTGTCACCCATGTGACGTTCTCTGTCTTAATGTTCAATCCGCTGCCTTCCTCCATCAATTTGATGCGGGCTGACGAGTACATGCCACCCCCGCGCTGGGCTTGTGGAACCGCGTCACCTAAATACTTCTCTTCATCGGCCACTGTCGTGATAATCGGATCAATCCCGGCCGGTGCCTCGACACGTTCGAGCACCCACTGCTGCTGGTTCGAGGAAAGCGACTCCCCGAGCGTGACGATTGTATCGTCCACGATGGCTTCTGCGTTTACTTTTGGTATCATGCTCGTCGCGACGACCGAACCAATCGTCAGCGCTACGAATGGTTTCATAAAATTCAAAATGATCACTCCTTTCTTCTACCTTACGTGTTCTCACACCTATTCCGCATCCGTCTTTAGACCGAAAAGAAGACCACCCTTCGTCGAAGGATGGTCTCCTCAGTTAACGTGAACGGTTGGCGATTTCCGCAGTCAATGACGCGATAAATTCGTCAAGTGAAGCCGAAACTTGTTCTTGTTGGCCGTAACGGCGAATGTTGACCGCCCGCTCATCGCGCTCTTTATCGCCGAGCACGAGCGTCATCGGGATTTTCTTCATCTGTGCTTCGCGAATCTTATAGCCGAGCTTCTCGTCACGGAGATCCGTCTCGACGCGGACGCCGCGCTTGACGAGCTCCGCTTTCACTTCCGCGACATAGTCATCGTGGACATGCGAGACCGGAATCAATTTCACTTGAACCGGTGCGAGCCATGTCGGGAATGCGCCTTTATACTCCTCGATCAAGTAAGCGACGAAACGCTCCATCGTCGAGACGACCCCACGGTGAAGGACGATCGGGCGATGGTCTTTCCCGTCCGGTCCTGTGTACGTCAAGTCGAACCGCTCTGGGAGCAAGAAGTCGAGTTGAACCGTCGAGAGCGTCTCTTCTTTGCCGAGCGCCGTCCGGACTTGGACGTCAAGCTTCGGTCCGTAGAACGCCGCTTCGCCTTCGGCCTCGAAATACGGGAGGCCGAGCTCGTCCATCGTCTCTTTCAATTGACGCTGGGCCGTCTCCCAAATCGCATCGTTGTCGAAGTACTTCTCCTTGTCCGCCGGGTCACGGTACGACAAGCGGAAACGATAATCTTTAATCCCGAAGTCAGCGTACACTTCTTGAATCAAGTGGACGATGTCTTTGAACTCTTGCTTCATCTGTTCCGGTGTGACGAACGTGTGCCCGTCATTGAGCACCATGTAACGGACGCGCTGTAAGCCTGTGAGCGCCCCAGACATCTCATAACGGTGCATGCCGCCGAGTTCGGCGATTCGAAGTGGGAGTTCACGGTACGAACGTGGCTCGTGTTTGTAGATTGTCATATGGTGCGGACAGTTCATCGGACGAAGGACGAGTTCTTCGTTGTCCATCTCCATTTTCGGGAACATGTCGTCTTGATAGTGGTCCCAGTGTCCAGACGTCTTATACAAATCGACCGAACCGAGCACCGGCGTATAGACGTGCTGATAACCGAGTTCGAGTTCTTTGTCGACGATATAGCGCTCGACCGTGCGACGAATCGAGGCGCCTTTCGGGAGCCACATCGGCAGACCTTGACCGACTTCTTGCGAGACGAAGAAGAGATCGAGCTCTTTCCCGAGTTTACGATGGTCACGCTCTTTCGCCTCTTCAAGGAGACGCAAGTGTTCCGCGAGCTGTTCTTTCGTCGCCCACGCTGTCCCGTAGATGCGTTGCAGCATTTTGTTGTCGGAATCGCCACGCCAGTAGGCCCCGGCGACGCTCATCAATTTGAACACTTTCAATTTCGATGTCGATGCGACGTGCGGTCCACGGCACAAGTCGAAAAATTCGCCTTGATGATACATCGTGAGCGTCTGGTCGGCCGGGATATCTTCGAGCAATTCGATTTTGAGTGGGTCACCGAGTGCCTGATAGCGGGCGAGCGCCTCGTCACGCGAAACGACTTCACGTGTGATGTCGAGGTTCTCATCGACGATGCGTTTCATCATCTTCTCGATTTCAGGCAAATCCTCTTCGTTGATACGACGGTCCATCTCGATGTCGTAATAGAAGCCGTTCTCGATCGTCGGTCCAATCCCGAGGTAAATCGAGCCTTCATCACCGTAAAGGCGCTTGATTGCTTGCGCCATCAAGTGAGCCGTCGAGTGGCGCATCAAGTCGAGGCCGTCCTCTGAGTCCGGCATGACGAGTTCGATGCGACCGTCTTGTTCGATCGGGCGACGATAATCGATCAATTCCCCGTCAATTTTTGCGGCGAGCGCTTTTTTACGGAGGCCCGGGCTAATCGAACCTGCTACTTCTTCTGCTGTGATGCCGGCTTCGAACTCCTTGACGGCACCGTCTGGAAATGTCAAATGAATCATGTAACTTCCCCTCTCTTTTCATAAAAAATAAAAAAGCCCATCCCTATGAAAGGGACGAGCTTTGATTCTCGTGGTACCACCCTCGTTCCCAAGCAGACGCTTGGCTCGAACACACGATAACGAGTGTGACTCGCCGCACGATTGACCCGTGCGGTGCTCGGAGGGAGTAAAACGTTCGGCGTGTCTAGGAAGCTCTCACCAACCTTCCCTCGCTTTGAAACCCGTGACGACGTCTCATGTCCTCTGTCATTGCATCCATTATATGCTATTAGTATAGTCAACCCGTTCGAGAAATACAATCCTTACCGGCGACGATTTTCACCTTTCAACTCGATTTGTGTCGTCGTCGTCGAGATGCGCTGCATGAGCCGTTGCGCTTTCATCTTATTTTGCGGGGATCCGTCAATCGAGAAATGGGTCTCGAGCTCTTCGCCACTGAAGTTCGAACTGTATAGCGTCGGTAACCGGTGCATCATCCGGTACTGCAAGATGATGCCGAACAGCTCGTCGCGCACCCACGGGCTAATCGCCTCGGCCCCGATGTCATCAATCAACAGCACGGGCACGTGTTGGAACGACGTCAAAAACGAATCGAACGAGTCGGTCCGGATTTTCCGTTTCGCTTCCGAAACGAAGCCAGGGGCGTGGACGAGAATCGTCTCGATGTCGGCCACTTTCAACTCGTTGGCGATGGCCGCGAGCAGATACGTCTTCCCGACGCCGAAGCTGCCGTGCAGATACAGACCGTTCACTTTCTGTCTCGTCTTCATCCCGGAGACGAACCGCATCGCCTCACGGAGTGCGATTTTACGGGCGTCATCCGACCAATCGAACGATTCAAAGCTCGCTTCACGCACTTCTTCCGGCAAGAACAGGCTCTTGAACTTTCGGTCCATCTCTTTTTGCCGACGCGCTTGACGATGTTTGACCGTTTCCTCGTAACGGATGGCGACTTGTCCAAGGTCGACATAGAGGACGGGCTGATGGCCCGGAATGACGGCGTTCGCCTCGATGAGCACCTTTCCGTCCATCTGTTCGGCATACTCGCTCAGTTTCGTGAAGCCGAGCTCGATTGCCGCCTCATCTAGCTCCGGATGCGCCTTTAAGAAGGCGATCACGCCAGGATGGTCGAGGGTACGCCGACGAATCGACTCGTACGCTTCCCGAACTTCTTTCCGATTCATCATCTGGGCGAGCGTCTGATTGATACGTTCCATGTCCCTCATCCTTTCTCTTTCAACTCATTGAGCAACTTGACGAGTTCAGCGTCATCTGGCACCGACGCCTCGAGCTCTTGTTTTCGTTTCTGGTCGTACGAGCGTTGCTCTTTCGCGTCCTCTTCAAGCCACTTCGGCAGTTCCGTCTGCGGCGTCTTGCGGCGTGAGCCGACCGTCGTCCGTTGCACGTTCTCGCGCTTCTGTTGTTTCTTCTCAATCAACGCGTCATGTGTCGCTTCTTGGTCGAGCGCATCTTTCGCATGCACATACCCAGCCGTCTTCCAGCTCGTGGCGATGCGCATCACGTAATTCTCACTGAGCCGCGTCTGCTTCTTCACTTCGATGCAGTAATAGAACAGTGCGTTGATGACGCCTGGGGCGAGTCCGAGCGTATCGACCATCTCGATGATGAGTTGTTCGTCGCTCTTCGATAATTGCGGCGTCTTCCGAAGCGTCGAGACGTATTGATGCGGATGCGCCGTCTCCATCACGTTCGGATCGTCCAAGTCCCTGAGTTCGGTCTTCGTCAACTCGTTCGCCTTCGCTTTTCGATGCCTTGTCTGCTTCTTCTTCAGCTGGAGCACCATCTGGCGACAGCCGTCTCGCTTCTCTTGTTCGCTGAGCGGCAAGTACGCTTCATGGACGAAATATTCTTTCAACATTTCGGCCATCAACTCTTCATCGATTTGAGAGACGTAGGCGAGTTTCGTGATGGTCTCATCCAACTTTTTCGTGAAAAAGCCGACTGGGAAGTTCGTCAACTTTTTGACGATGTCCATATCGAACGTATAGTTGATCTCGATTTTCGCACGGTCCGGTTTCTCATAGTTTTTTTGCGTGAACGCCATATGGTTGACGCCTTTGACGTCGAACACCTCGTTAAAATCTTTCGTCACTTCGACGATGCCGGCCGGAAGCGGGTCGATTGTGAATCGACCTTGCAACTGTTTGAAGCGGACCTCGCCTACCTTATAGAAGAGAAAACTCGACAACAGGCCGTCGTTCAAGAACGTGTGCGGCGCGAGCGGGACCCGCAACTGATACACGTACTGCGTGACGCGCGCGTCTTTCGTCTTATACGTCCGCACGAGTCCAATCGCTTCGAGCCGGAACAGGCTGTCCGTCAGCTCGTTAATCGAATACTCGAGCATTTCACATAAGGCGCTGTGTGACATATAATTCGATTTCATTTTCCCAGGTTTCAGTTCACTCCAAAGCGTCTGATAGAGCGCGAGCGCTTTTACCCCGATGACCGGTTGATACAGATGATAGAGCGATTGATAGGACTCGCGATCGACGAGCCCCGTGCTCATGATGAGCAGTTCATCGGTCCCAAAGATGGTCCGTTCTTTTTCCATAGTGATTCTCCCCTGAAAAAAGGCGACCAGAAGGCCGCCCTTAGTTGGTCGATTTTTCTTGCTTCATTAAATCTTCTAGTTCTTTAAAGAACACGGAAATATCTTTGAATTGGCGATACACCGAGGCGAAGCGGACGTACGCCACTTCGTCGACGCGGGCGAGTTCGTTCATGACGAGTTCGCCGACTTGTTCACTCGGAATCTCGGACTGGCCGAGCGCACGTAACTGTTGTTCGACTTTCGTGACGACACCTTCAAGCTGTTCGAGCGTGACCGGACGTTTCTCACAGGCGCGAATGATCCCGCGAAGCACTTTCTCGCGAC
Source organism: Exiguobacterium sp. AB2 (assembly GCF_000696055.1). NCBI lineage: Bacteria > Bacillati > Bacillota > Bacilli > Caryophanales > Exiguobacterium > Exiguobacterium sp. AB2. Next base: position 114,785 of record NZ_JNAA01000108.1, on the reverse strand, counting down.
TGAACTCTTCTCGATTCCCATCTTTCTTGACGATGATGAGCGGCGTCTGTTCAACCGTCTCGAACGTTGTGAACCGATAGCCGCACTGCTCACACTCGCGGCGACGGCGAATCGAATAAAAATCCTGAACTGGACGGGAGTCGAGCACCCTCGTTCCGTTATGATCACATTTAGGACAACGCATGCTCAAGCCTCCTTATCATTCAACAGTTTTGTTTCCGATGGCTCGGAGCGGGAATTTTTGTTGTAACGCCTCATAATACGTCACCACGATTTGACGAAGGTCTGGACCGAAGCGGCTATCCCGGTTCAACGTGAAGTCGACCGCTGTCCGTCCCCCGTCGACTTGAATGACAGTCGCGAGTGCGTCCCATCCGTCACCTTGAAACGCGAGTTCACCTCGGTCTGCATCGACACGGCGAACCGTCTGCCCTTCTCTCTTGATTGTTTCCTCGAGCCACTTCAAGACGGCGTTCGGAGACGCGGCATAGTAACGGGTGCGCAACGCTTCCTGTTTATGCGAATCATCTGTCTGGATATGTGTTTGAAACTTATCGAATACTCCCATTTTCCACCTCAACAACTCATTTATATACGTTAAGCATATCAAAATTAAGGCGTTAACAAAACAATTAAAAGGGCTGACCGAAAATCGGCCAGCCTCAAAAGGTCAATCTGATTATTTGCTGATTGCCACTTGCGCTTCAGGAACACGGATTGGTCCCATTCCACGATCAAGTTTGACGTCTTCACGCACTTTCGCGTCCAAACCTTCAGCGATATACTGCGACGCTGTAGCCGGATCGATGCGGTCCCCACATGTGAACACATCGACTGATGCGTAGCCATGCTCCGGGAAGCTGTGAATCGTCAAGTGCGATTCTGAGATGATCACGACTCCACTCACACCGTGCGGCGCGAATTTGTGGAAAGCAACTTCACGGACTTCAGCGCCCGAGCGAAGTGCTGCATCGACGAACAAGCGCTCGATGTAGTCGATATCGTTCAATTTGTCGGGATTGCACTCCCAAAGTTCTGTAATAATGTGACGTCCCATAGTATCCATATTAGTGGATCCCCCTTTACATCAATGGTCTCAAAGTAGTTGATGATCACTCACTTTGTGCCTGAATCGCCCACAACCACGGGGGCAAGTTAGTCCAGAGAGGTCCTAACCCTTTAAGTTGCGTTTGTCAGACCAATTGAAGTTCACGATTTAGAGTGTATCGTGTTTGGGACGTCGTTACAAGACATTTGTTTCATTTCTTTAAAAATATTTTTCGTTAAATATATTTTTTAGGCGTGGGTTTCTTGTTGCCCGATTTGAAGGTAGCTCGCGACCATGTCCAACAAGTCGACGACACGGCATGAATAGCCCCATTCGTTGTCATACCACGCGAGTACTTTGACATGGTTCCCTCCAATCACCATCGTCGAATCCGCATCGATGATGGACGAGCGCTCATCGCCATTGAAATCGATTGAGACGAGCAGTTCGGTCGATACACCGAGAATGCCCGTCATCTCCCCATGGGCCGCACGTTCGAACGCTTCGTTCACTTCATCGACCGTCACGTCCCGGCGCAATTCGACGACGAGGTCGACGAGTGAGACGTTCGGGGTCGGCACCCGGAGCGCCATCCCGTTCAACTTGCCTTGAAGCTCTGGCAGTACGAGGCCTATCGCTTTCGCGGCCCCTGTCGAAGTCGGTATAATCGAAGTACCACAAGCACGGGCCCGACGTAAGTCTTTATGCGGGTTGTCGATGTTGTTTTGGTCGTTCGTGTACGCATGCACCGTCGTCACGAGACCGGTCTCGATCCCGAACGTCGAGTCGAGCACTTTGACGACCGGTCCGAGACAGTTCGTCGTACACGAGGCGTTCGAGATGATGTGGTCGTGCTCCGGTGTGTACTCCCGATCATTGACCCCCATCACAATCGTCCGCACGTCGCCTTTACCAGGCGCCGTCAAAATCACTTTCTTCGCTCCGGCCGTCAAATGTTTCGACGCACCGATGTCTGAATTGAACTTCCCAGTCGCTTCAACGACGATTTCAATGTCGAGCTCGCGCCACGGCAACTTCTCCGGGTCTCGCTCGGCCACGAGTTCGATTCGCTTCCCGTCGACGAAAAGCGCATCCCCATGCGCTCGAACCGTCAACCCGAACGGTCCGTGGACCGTGTCATGTTTAATCAAATGCGCCAGCGTCTCGGCTGGATAACTCGCATTGATGGCCACGACCTCATGCCGGCCCTCAAGCATCAATTTCCGGAACACCATTCTCCCGATTCGTCCAAATCCATTGATCGCCACTTTCGTCCCCATTCTAGTTCCCCCTTTTTTCTGCGTTACGACACCATTATAACGGATAATTGGAAGCGTTTTCACTATCAATATTCACATTTCTTTCACTTTTTTACAGTTTGAGTTTTATAAAAGAGGGAAATTCGTTCTAGAGCTTGGAAAGGAGCAATGTTTTATGTTTGGTTGGGGCGACATCGATAAATTCGTCATTTCATTTTTCATCATCTTGCCGATCGTGACATTGATTCATCAATCCGGTCATTTCTTTTTCGCGAAACTGTTCGGTGGATCACTCGACATGGAGATTGGTACGGGGAAAAAATTATTCAAAGTCGGCCGATTGCAGTTCAATCGCGTCTACTTTTATGATGCGTGGTGTCAATTCACCGATTTAAAAGTGAGCAATCGTCTGACGAGGAGCCTCGTCTATGCTGGCGGATCGCTTTTCAACTTGGCGAGCATCTTAATCGTGAACGGATTCATCTTGGCACGGGAAATCGAACCGACCATTTATACGTATCAGTTCGCCTACTTCTCGTTCTACTATATCTTCTTCTCGCTTTACCCGATTTACTATTCCAACGGTCACCCGAGCGACGGTCGCGCCATCTATGACACGTGGCGAAAAGGTAGACCCGAATCCGACCCGCTCAATTAAAAGACGCACCCCTTGAATGAGGATGCGTCTTCACGAAAGAAGGCGTCAGACGCCTTCTTTTTTCGTGTCCCGAAACTGATTGACGAGCCGATCGACTTGGGGCGGCAGTTCACCGAGCGCCCCGTTATTGTTAATCAAGTAGTCCGCTTGATGTTTTTTCTCTTCAATCGGGATTTGGGCATGAATCCGGGCGAGTGCTTCCTCTTTCGTCAAGCCGTTCCGTTCCATGAGCCGCATCAATTGAATCTCTTCCCGGCAATAGACGACGACCGTGTAGTCGACAAGATCGCGCATCGTCCCTTCGAACAAGAGCGGGATGTCGAAGATGACGACCGTCTCGTCCGACTCTGCATATCCTTTCATCTCTTCGACCATCTCTTCCCGGATGGCGGGGTGCATGAGTTGATTGAGGAGTTGACGTTTCGCATCGTCATGAAAAATCTCGCGCCCGAGCGCCGGTCGATTCAATCGATCCCCGTCGAAACACGCCGGGAACGCTTCACGGACTGCGGCGAACGCTTTTCCATTCGGCTCGATGACCTTACGGGCAATTTGATCGGCATCGATAATCGGGATGCCACGTTGTCGGAACAGGCGTGAGACGGTCGACTTCCCGGTCGCGATTCCGCCTGTCAAACCAATCTTCAACATCTTCTCCACCTCTTACTGTTGGCAGTGCGGACAGTAATGCGTACCCCGTCCGCCTAGTTTCATCTTCTCAATCGACCGGCCGCACTTCTGGCACGGGTTGCCGGTCTGTCCGTAGACGTAAAGTGTCTCTTGGAACGTGCCGGTCGCCCCGTCTGGATTCGTGTAGCTCCGAATCGTGCTCCCACCTCGCTCAATCGCCTCGGTCAAGACGGCAATCGCCTCTTGCCGGACCGTCTCGACTTCAGCATATGACAAGCTCGCTGCCGGTCGGGTCGGATGGACACCGGCCCGAAACAGCGTCTCATCGACATAGATGTTACCGAGTCCGACAAAAATGGATTGGTCAAGTAGCGCCGTCTTGATGGCGCGGACGTTCATCCGGCTCAGTCGTCTGTGTAACGCTTCGGCCGTGACTTCCGGATCGAACGGTTCGAGCGCGAGAAGCGACAGCGGGGGTGTGACGAATAGTTCCTCATTCGTCTTCAACTCCATCGTCCCGAACTTTCGGACGTCATTGTAATGGAGCGTCGTCCCGTCCGTGAACGTGAAGATGACATGCGAATGTTTGACCGGACTGACTCTTTCGTCATGCGGGAAGAATTTCCCTTCCATCCGTAAGTGCGAAACGAGATATCCGTTCGTCAATTTGAATAAGATGAACTTTCCACGCCGCTCGACGTCTAGAATCGTCTCACCGAGCAAGTGCTCGACGAACTGATCCGGCTCGTGCCCACGGATGATTTTTGCGTCAAACACGTCTACGGCTTCAATCGTTTTTCCGGAGACGAACGGCCGTAATCGACGACAGACCGTCTCCACTTCAGGTAGTTCAGGCATAACAAGTTCCTTTCTAGTCTTTATTTTGTATCAAACCACGTCTCGCCGAACGAGCCGTCGGCGCGAAGCGGTACATCGAGTTGAATCGTGTGCTCCATCGCCTGTTTGACGAGCTTCTCGAGCGCCTCGGTCTCTTCTTTCGGTCCTTCAAAGATGAGTTCATCGTGCACTTGTAACAATAACTTCGACTGGAGTGTCGAGGTTCGAAGCGCCTGATCGACGTCAATCATCGCTTTCTTGATGATATCAGCCGCTGTCCCTTGAATCGGGGTGTTGATGGCTGTCCGCTCCGCGAACCCACGCAGATTGAAATTGCGTGAATGGATGTCTGGGATGTTGCGACGACGCTTCAGCATCGTCTCGACGTATCCGTGTTCACGTGCCCGTTCAATCGCCTCGTCCATGAATCGTTTCACGCCCGGGAACTGTTCGAAATACGTGTCGATGAACGTTTGCGCTTCTTTTCGACTAATCCCAAGGTTTTGTGACAATCCATAATCACTGATGCCATAGATGATGCCGAAGTTGACCGCCTTCGCTTGGCGGCGCATAAGCGACGTCACATCCTCTTTGGCGACTTTGAAAACGTTCGCTGCCGTCGAGGTATGGATGTCTTCGTCATGCAAGAACGCATCGAGCATCTTTTCGTCTTGGGACATGTGCGACATGATCCGTAACTCGATTTGTGAATAGTCGACCGCGTACAGTACCCAGCCCGGTTCGCTTGCTGTGAACGCCTTACGAATCCGGCGTCCCTCCTCGAGTCGAATCGGGATGTTCTGTAAGTTCGGGTTGACCGAAGAGAGACGCCCGGTTTGCGTCAGCGTCTGCGTGTAACGGGTATGAATCTTCCCGTCTTCCTTCACGACTTTTTGCAACCCTTCGACATAGGTCGATTGGAGTTTTCCGAGCTCTCGGTAATGCATGATGTGTTCGATAATCGGATGGAGCGGTGCCAGCTTCTCGAGCACGTCCGCCGCCGTCGAATAGCCGGTCTTCGTCTTCTTGACCGGCGGGAGCGCCAACTTCTCAAATAAGATGACGCCGAGTTGTTTCGGCGAGTTAATATTGAACGCTTCGCCGGCAAGATGGTGAATCTCTGACTCAAGTTGTTCGATCCGGCCACCTAAATCTTGCTCCATCGCCTGCAACGTCGCCACATCGACGTGAATACCGGCCCATTCCATTTCGGCGAGGACCGAGACGAGCGGACGTTCTAAGTCTTCATAGAGCGACGTCTGTTCGTTCTCGACGAGCGCCGCGGCGACATGGTCGAAGAGCGACAAGATCGCCATCGCTTTCTCGGCGAGATGTTGCTCGAGCACGTCACGTTCCGGGATGTGGCGCTTCGCCCCTTTGCCGTAGACGGCATCGTCTTCCGGTAACGTGTGTTCAAAGTGGGCCGCAATCGAATCGAGCGTCGTCCCGCCTGACAAGTTGAGCAAATAACCGGCCACGAGCAAGTCCTCGTACCCGACAAGCTTGAGCCCGTTTCGTTTCAGCTGGATGATCGTCTGTTTCGCATCGAGACAGATCGTCCTGCGCGCTTCATCCGCCAGCCATTCTTTAACGATATCGGTCTTAAGGAGCGAGGCGTCACCGACCGTCACGCCCGCACTCGAGGCGATGGCGACACCGATCATCGGTTCTTCGAAATAATCTTCACGCAGTTGCTCGAGGAACAACACGGCACGCGACAAGTCCTGGGCGTCGAGCTCGATGTGCGTCACCTCCTGCCTCGGGGCAGGTTCGACTGCATCTTCATCCGTTTGAAGCTTGCCGATTAGCGATTTGAATTGCAGGCTCATGAAAAGTGGTTTCACTTTCGAGACGTCATACGGGTGGAACGCCAGCTGGTCGACGTCGACCTCAATCGGTACGTCCGTATGGATCGTGGCGAGCTGTTTCGACAGCTTCGCTTCATGCTCGTTCGCCTCTACCTTCTCTTTTTGTTTCCCTTTTAGTTCAGCCGTGTGGGCATACAACCCTTCGACCGATCCGTAGGCGTTCAATAGCTTCAGCGCCGTCTTCTCTCCGACACCCGGGATACCAGGAATGTTATCCGACTTATCGCCCATGAGTCCTTTTAAATCGATCATCTGGCGCGGGTTCAGACCGTCATAGCGCTCTTTAAAGGCCGTTTCATCCATCGTCTCGACATCGGTGATGCCCCGCTTCGTCAAGTAGACGGTGACGCGGTCATCAATCAGTTGTAACAAGTCTTTATCCCCCGTCACAATCGTCACGTTTTCGAACTCGTCTCGCTTCGAGAGCGTCCCGATAATGTCGTCAGCCTCATAGTTGTCGAGCTCGAGCACTTGGATGCCAAACGCCTCACAAATCTCGCGGACGATCGGGAACTGTTCACGTAGCTCACCCGGCGTCTTCTCGCGTCCCCCTTTATAGTCCGCATATGTATCGTGGCGGAACGTCTTCTTCGAGGCATCGAACGCGACAGCGAAATGCGTCGGTCGCTCATCTTCCATCAATTTCAATAGCATCATCGTGAACCCGTACACCGCATTCGTGTTCCGGCCCGATGCATCCGTCATCGGAGGCAGCGCGAAAAATGCACGGTACGTCAGAGAATTCCCATCAAGGAGCAGCAATTTATTCATTCTAGTAACCTCCATTCGCTTCTGACTCCATCATATCATACGGGCACATGCGTTCGAAAAAAAAGACCCTTTTCTAGTGACTAGAAAAGGGTCTCCTTCGCGCCCGTGTGGAGATGAGCACCGGACACGACACGAGATGATGAAGAGGTCTCGTCTATAGAATAGCAAGTCTTTGTTAAGACGGTATGAACAGAACGTGAACTCCTTGTTAAGGCAAGGGGAATTCAATCGTGAACGTCGTCCCTTCCCCTTCCACGCTATCGACTTGAATCGTCGCATGATGGAGGTCGACGATGTGCTTGACGATAGCGAGTCCGAGTCCCGTCCCACCGGAGTTCCGACTCCGCGCCTTATCGACGCGATAGAACCGCTCAAAGATGCGGCTTATCTCTTTCTCGGCGATACCAATGCCATTGTCTTTGACAATCAACCTTCCTATCGCGTCATTTCGTTCGACAGCGATTTCGACCCGGCTGCCTTCCGGTGAATAGTTGATCGCGTTCGCGACGAGGTTTAAAATCACCTGCTTGATTCGGTTCATGTCGGCTTGGAGCATCACTTCCCCGTCGTGCCGCGTCTCGAGTTGAATCGATTTCCGCTCAGCCTTCTGGCTCAAGACGAGAGTCACTTCCTCGACGAGCTGATTTAATTCCACGGGTACGAACTCCAAATGGAAATCTTCTCGTTCGAGTCGGGACAACTCCAACAAGTCCTCGACGAGCATCTGCATCCGGGTTGCTTCTTTTTGAATGATATCGAGGAACTGGTCTCGCAGCTCCGGCACTTCTTTCGCCCCATCTAGAAGGGTTTCACTGAACCCGCGAATGGAAGTGAGTGGCGTCTTCAACTCGTGGCTGACGTTGGCGACAAAGTCTTTTCGCATCTTCTCAAGACGCTTCAATTCACTAATGTCGTTGAACAGTAACGTCGTGCCGCGGAGCATCCCCGTGTCGCTGAAAATCGGCGCTGCCGACACCATATACGTGCGCTGGTTGAAGCCGGTCCGAATCGACAGTTGACGTCGATGGGGCTCTTCTGTCAAGTAGACGTCTTCAATTAACGTCTCAACGTCCGGGCTCGGCAAAATACCGTGATAAAATTGGCCAATCATCAACTCATCGTATTGGAACATATCTCGATACGACCGGTTCACGAGCGTGACGATTCCACGCTCGTCGACGAGGAGAAGTCCGGCCCCCATATATTCAATCAGTGATTCGAGCCGTGCCCGCTGGACCGCCTCTCCGAGTGAAATCGTCTCGAGATTCCGGGCGAGGACGTTAATCGACCCGGCCAAACTTCCCGTCTCGGCGTCGTTTCGCAACTCATAGACGCGCGCACGGTAATTCCCATCCGCGAGTTCGCGCAACACAATCGTCGCCTCGTCAATCGGCCGGATAAACTGGTTCGTCAAATTATGGAGCACGAATAGAATGATGAAAAAGGAGAAGAACAAGGCGAACGCAATCGTTAGCCAAATCCGATTATAGACACTCTCTAAGTCTGAGACGTATCGGATGAAGCTGAGGTACATCGTCTCCCCCGATGATAAGGCGATCGGTTTCGTAAATTGAATCAAATCATCGCGAGTCGCGTTGTCGAACTCGCCGTCAGCCGAGATTGTATCGGGGTCGATCCGATATTCGAATGACCCGACGCGGAACGGCGTGCCGGCAATGACGCGCATATTTCGATTGAGCAACAGAATGTCGAAGCTGCTCTCATCATCGATTTGACCGACGTATTCTTGAATTTCATCTAGTTCGCCCCCATCAAGATACAGGGCAGCGAGTGTCGTGTCTTCCTTCAGTCGATCGCGCTCTGAGTCCAAATAGAAATCTTTGAACAGTTGACCGAGCACGATCCCGAGCGTCAGCAATACACCCGTGACGAGCAAGATGAGCGTCGTTAAAAAGCGCGAGCGGTACGTCTTCATTCGGCCATCGGCTCTTCCATTTTATAGCCGAGACCTCGAATCGTTTTGATATAGGACGGCTTTTTCGTCACCGATTCAATCTTTTCACGTAAATGACTAATATGAACGTCGACAATCCGCGTGTCCCCGACGAAATCATAATTCCAAATCGCAGACAAGAGTTGATCTCGCGTCAAGACACGCCCTTTGTTCTTCGCCAAATAAGCGAGGAGTTCGAACTCTTTCGGGGTCAGTTCGAGACGTTCCCCTTTTTTGAACACCTCGTAATTCGATGTGACGATCTTCACGTCACCAATCTCGATGACATCCTCATCGACCGCGGCGACCTCGGCCGGGGCCGAACGTCGAAGAATCGCTTTCACGCGGGCGACGACTTCTCGTGGGCTGAACGGTTTCGTCAAATAATCGTCCGCCCCGAGCTCGAGACCGAGCACTTTATCGAATTCATCGTCTTTTGCTGTCAGCATCAAGATTGGAGTATTTACTTTTTGTTGACGCAGTCGCTTGCATACCTCGAGCCCGTCCATCTCCGGCAACATCAAATCGAGCACGATGAGTACCGCGTCTTGTCTCTCCGCAAGCTCAAGACCGGTCTTCCCGTCATGGGCAGTTTCCACTTCAAATCCTGCTTGTTCCAGATTGAATTTTAACAATGTCGCAATCGACACCTCGTCATCGACAACAATTACTTTATCGGCCACACGTGTTCCTCCTCTAATCTCATCTTCATGTTCCATTTTACAAAGCAATCGCGCTCGACACCAACTTCAAAGCAAATCTTTACAAAAACAAAACAAATCCACGTTCTCTCCCAAGTGTAGCATGGCCGCTCGTGTTTGATCGCAACAAAAAAGTCCTACCCGCAGAGCGGGCAGGACAATGTTGTCATGTAAGGACGTCCAAGACAGATCGAACAGATTCGGCTGAACGCTTGAGCGCAGCCGTCTCGTCTTCTGTCAATTCAAGTTCGAGCACACGTTCAATCCCGTTCGCCCCAAGAATCGTTGGGACACCGAGGTAGAGGTCGCGGAACCCGTATTCGCCCTCTAAATAGGCGATGGCCGGCAAGATTCGACGTTGGTCTTTTAAAATCGCTTCGACCATCTCGACAATCGCGGCAGCCGGCGCATAGTAGGCCGAGCCGTTGCCAAGCAGTTGCACGATCTCGCCGCCTCCTTTACGGGTCCGATTCACAATCGCTTCGATTTGGTCATGCGGTAACAGTTTCTCGAGCGGGATGCCGCCTGCATACGAGTAACGGATGAGCGGGACCATGTCGTCCCCGTGCCCACCGAGTACGAAGCCGAACACGTCTTTCACCGAGACGTTTAGTGCTTCAGCGACAAACGTCCGGAACCGGGCCGTATCGAGGACACCCGATTGTCCGATGACGCGTTCCTTCGGGAAACCCGACTCTTTGAACGCGGCGTACGTCATCGCGTCGACCGGGTTCGTCAAGACGATTAAAATCGCATCCGGTGAGTACCGCGCCACTTCTTTCGTGACCGCTCGTATCACCCGGGCGTTCGTCGAGACAAGGTCGTCTCGACTCATGCCTGGCTTGCGTGCGATTCCCGCTGTGATGACGACGATGTCTGACCCGGCCGTATCTGCATAGTCTGACGACCCTGTGATCCACGCATCAAACCCTTGAATCGGCGCCGCTTCTTGCATGTCGAGCGCTTTGCCTTTCGTCGGGCTCTCGTTCTCTTTAATATCGAGCAGCACGACGTTACCGAGCTCTTTTTGAGCCAAATACAGTGCCGTCGTGGCCCCCGTGAATCCGCTACCGATAACCGAGATCTTATTGCGACGAATCATTGTGCTCTCCCCCTTGGTTTGGCTGATGTCTTACATGTTTTTAATCAATTCATCCGCAAACTCTGAACACTTCACTTCTGTCGCACCGTCCATGAGGCGGGCGAAATCGTATGTGACAACTTTCGAGGCGATTGTCTTCTCCATCGAGTTGATGATGAGGTCAGCCGCTTCGTTCCAGTTCATGTGACGGAGCATCATCTCACCTGACAAGATGACCGACGATGGGTTGACCTTGTCGAGACCTGCGTATTTCGGCGCCGTCCCGTGTGTCGCTTCGAAGATCGCGTGTCCTGTCACGTAGTTGATGTTTGCGCCAGGCGCAATCCCGATCCCACCGACTTGGGCAGCGAGCGCATCCGAGATGTAGTCCCCGTTCAAGTTCATCGTCGCGACGACGTCGAATTCACGTGGACGTGTCAAGATTTGTTGCAAGAAGATATCGGCAATCGAGTCTTTTACGATGATTTTGCCTTCTGCTTCCGCTTTTGCTTGCGCATCGTTTGCAGCCGCTTCGCCTGACTCTTCTTTGATGCGGTCATACTGAGCCCATGTGAACACTTTGTCGCCGTACTCTTCTTCTGCGAGCTCATACCCCCAGTTTTTGAAAGCACCTTCTGTGAACTTCATGATGTTGCCTTTATGGACGAGCGTGAGCGATTTACGGTTGTTCGCGATCGCATACTCAAGCGCCGCACGGACAAGACGTTTCGTCCCTTCAGACGAGATTGGTTTGATGCCGATCCCTGACGTTTCTGGGAAACGAATCTTATTGACGTTCATCTCTTCTTTCAAGAACGAGATCAACTTCTTCACTTCATCGCTACCTGATGCGTACTCGATGCCCGCGTAGATGTCTTCCGTGTTCTCTCGGAAGATGACCATGTCTGTATCTTCCGGGCGTTTAACCGGTGATGGGACGCCAGTGAAGTAACGGACCGGGCGTAAGCATGTATACAAGTCGAGTTCTTGACGGAGCGCGACGTTCAATGAACGGATCCCGCCGCCGACCGGTGTCGTGAGCGGGCCTTTGATGGCGATCAAATATTCACGGATTTCATCAAGCGTCTCGTTCGGGAGCCATTCGCCTTTTTGGTTGAACGCTTTCTCCCCAGCGTACACTTCCATCCATTCGATTTTCTTGTCGCCGCCATATGCCTTCTCGACCGCTGCGTCGAAGACACGAACTGCTGCATTCCAAATATCAGGACCTGTTCCGTCCCCGATGATGAATGGAATCGTTGGTACGTTTGGTACGTTGAGCGCACCGTTTTCTACAGTAATTTTCTGACCTTGTGTCAACATATGAATCCCCCTAAGTACATTACTGTAGGCCGACGCTTGCGCCGACCTACGTCACTTGTTAGTTTACCAAAGTTTATGTCAAAATTGTGACTCGATCTTTTTCGTTCGCCTTAGCGCTCGTTGACCGGCACGTAAGAACGATGCGCTTCGCCGACATATTCCGCACGTGGACGGATGAGACGGTTGTCTGCGTATTGCTCGAGGATGTGGGCGATCCACCCAGACATCCGTGACACGGCGAAAATCGGCGTGAACAACTCTTCGTCAAGACCGAGCGCATAGTATGTGGATGCCGAATAGAAATCGACGTTCGGCTTCAAGCCTTTTTCCGTCTCGACGAGGTGGTCGATTTTCTCCGACATCTCGTACCATTCCGGCTCACCGATTTGGGCTGTCAATTGACGGCTCATCTCTTTCAAGTGTTTCGCCCGTGGGTCGCCGTCCTTGTAGACGCGGTGACCGAAGCCCATGATTTTCTCACGACGCTCGAACTTGCCGCGAACGTAATCCTCGACTTTATCGACCGATCCGATTTCATGCAACATCTTCATGACCGCCTCGTTGGCACCGCCGTGGAGCGGGCCTTTCAATGCACCCATCGCCGCCGTCACGCCCGAATACATATCCGAGAGTGTCGCGACACAGACGCGGGCCGTGAACGTCGATGCGTTCAATTCATGGTCGGCGTGCAAGATGAGCGCTTTGTCAATCGTCTTCTCAGCGACTTCACTCGGCTCTTCTCCGTTCAACATGTAGAGGAAGTTGGCCGCATACGACAAGCCTTGCTTCGGCGCGACGGGTTGCTCCCCTTTACGAAGTCGTGCGAACGCCGTCACGATCGTCGCGATTTGCGCTTGAAGCCGAATCGCTTTACGCATGTTCGCCTCGTCACTCATATCTTCTGACTCGTCGTCATAAAGAGCGAGTTGCGAGAGCGCTGTGCGAATCGTCGCCATCGCGTTCGCCGATTTCGGTGCCCGCTCGAGCGTCGCGATGACGTCTTCCGGTAACTTCGCCTCTTTCACGAGTGCTGCTGAAAGTGTATTTAATTCGTCCGCTTTAGGAAGACGATCGTTCCATAACAAGAAGACGACTTCTTCAAACGTGGCGTGGTCCGCCAAATCATCAATTGTGTACCCTCCGTAAGTCAATTGTCCATCGATAATCGAACTTACTTTCGAGGCTGCTGCCACAATCCCTTCTAACCCTTTTGTTGTTGACATCCATAACTCCCCCTCAGTCTTTAAAAGTGGTCGACCGTATGAAACCAGTCTATGTGTAGGGAATAAGAACGGCCGCCGAACGCTTTCCCCACGATCGTGTTTCGACGCCAACCCGTCCTGTCCTCCATTCAGTATAAACAATTTACTGAAAAAAAGAAATGTAAGCGTATCCAACCGTCAAAAAATGTCAGAACCATTTTTCTAACAGGCTAAATCCACCTAAAATCAAAGCGGCGATCCCGGCTCCAATCAGCGGTCCAACCGGCACGCCTTTCATGAAACCGACGGCTAGGATGGTACCGGCGAGGAGTGCCGTCGTCACGACTGGTTCGATTCGCATCAGTTGAACGCCCTGGCCAGCAGCGACGGCGACGAAGATCCCGGAAGCGAACGCGATGACCCCGACCGGCCCTTTAATACTATTCCACAATTCACGAAAACCTATGTCTCCCGTTGCAATCGGAACGAGAACGGCGATGGTGATGATTGTCACGCCCCAATGGATCCCTTTCGAGGCGAGTGTCGGGAACAGTTGATCACCGAACCCGACCGCCTTGATAATCATCAAGACGCTACTGGCGATGATGACCGATTGGTTATGCGAGACGATCCCAATTAAGACGAGCAACAATAAGAATAAATACGCACTCATATGACTCCTTCTTTCTGAATGGAAAAAGAACCGACCTCATCGCTAAGGTCGGTTCGATTGGCATTCGATTACGCGTTGTAGATTTTACCAGTGAGTGGGTCGATTGAAATCATCTGACCGTCACGGAGCGTTGATGTCGCAGACTCGACACCGACGATGACTGGTTTACGAAGCGATGGTCCGACGATGCCGGCATGGCTCGTCAATCCGCCGTCTTCCGTGATGATTCCAGCCGCTTTCTCGATCGCTGGCATCATTTCTTTATCTGTGAACGGTGCGACGAGGATCATACCCTCTTTCGCTTTCGCGTTCGCTTCTTCCGCATTGTTCGCAACCACGACTTCGCCGACGAGACCGCGCTCACCGATGCCGCGTCCGTTCGCGAGGGCGTGACCGACGATGTGAACTTTCATCATGTTCGTCGTTCCAGCAGTCGCAGCCGGGATACCAGCCGAGATCACGACGAGGTCACCGTCTGTAACAAATCCAGCGTTACGAGCTGCTTCTGAAGCTTGTACCAACATCTCATCCGTGTTGTTTGGCATCGTGTCAGCCACGATTGGGTACACGCCCCAAACGAGGTTCAATTGACGTGCCACACGCTCTGACTCTGTGACCGCGATGATGTTCGCCTCTGGACGATACTTCGCTGTACGAGCAGCCGTGTAACCTGATTGTGTCGGTGTCAAGATCGCTTTCGCGTTCAAGTTGATTGCCGTGTGGGCAACCGCTTGTGAGATCGCATCCGTTACCGTGTGCTCACTGCGCTTCTGACGATCTTTGAGCAAGTTTTTGTAGTCGAGCATTTGCTCAGTACGAACAGCGATCGCTGCTTGCATTTGAACTGACTCGATTGGGTAGTCCCCGGCAGCCGTCTCACCAGAGAGCATGACTGCATCTGTCCCATCAAGGATGGCGTTGGCAACGTCCGACGCTTCCGCACGTGTCGGGCGTGGGTTGCGTTGCATTGAGTCGAGCATTTGTGTAGCCGTGATGACCGGTTTCCCGAGGTCGTTACACTTCTTGATCAATTCTTTTTGAACTGGTGTGACTTCTTCTGTTGGGATCTCGATTCCGAGGTCACCACGAGCGACCATCAAGCCGTCAGAGATTGCCAAGATTTCGTCGATGTTGTCGACACCTTCTTGGTTCTCGATTTTCGGGTAAATCTTGATGTGTGACGCGTTGTTCTTCTCGAGCAATTGACGAATCTCAACGACGTCAGACGCACGGCGAACGAACGATGCCGCGATGACATCGATGTCCTGTGAAATCCCGAACTCGATGTCGGCGATGTCTTTGTCTGTAAGGGCAGGAAGGTTCACTTTGACGTTAGGCAAGTTGACACCTTTCTTCGTCTTGATGACGCCTTCGTTTTCGATGACGCAGCGAAGGTCACGGTTCGGGAGTTTCTCAACGACAAGGAGACCGATAAGTCCGTCGTCGAGCATGATGCGTGAACCGACTTCAACGTCTTCGTACAAGCCTTCGTACGTGACTGAGAAACGATCTTTCGTTCCGACGATCTCTTCTGAAGAAACGATCGTCACTTCTTTACCTTTTTCAAGGAGTGCTTTCCCGTCTTCGAACGTATGCGTACGGATTTCAGGGCCTTTCGTGTCAAGAAGTACCGTCACGACTTTACCGGCAGCTTTTGATGCTTCGCGAATGTCACGGATACGTGCGCCGTGCTCTTCATAGTCACCGTGTGAGAAGTTGAGACGAGCGACGTTCATACCGGCTTCAATCATTTCTGGAAGACGTTTCTCTGAAGCTGGTCCAATCGTACATACAATTTTCGTTCTACGCATAAATAAAAACCTCCTAGGGGATGTATGGCTATGGCACACAGAAAACGGGAGGCCAAGCCTGCGTCCCGTCTCTGTGAAATTCACTACTCTTAAATCGACAGTTGGTTCGACAAATCAATCAATCGCATATCAATCGTATGCTTGTTGTGATCGAGTGCCTCGTCAATGTCGAGGTCCATCATTTGACCGGCACGAATTCCGACGACTCGTCCAGCCTTGCCTTCAAGCAAGATTTCGACGGCGTAGGCACCCATGCGGCTCGCAAGCACGCGGTCCGCAGCAGTTGGGGAACCGCCACGTTGAATGTGTCCAAGAATCGTCACGCGTGTCTCTGAGTTTGTCTTCTCAGCGATCATTTTTCCGATCTCTTCCGCACTGCCGGCGCCTTCAGCGACGACGACGATCGAGTGTTTCTTACCGCGAGCCACACCATGGTTGATGCGTTCCACGATCGCACTCAAGTCTTCTGGACGTTCTGGGACGAGGATTGACTCGGCACCACCGGCAAGACCGGCATAAAGTGCGATATCACCTGCGTCACGGCCCATCACTTCAATGACATACGTCCGTTCATGGGATGATGCCGTGTCGCGAATCTTGTCGATTGCGTCGAGCGCCGTGTTGAGCGCCGTATCGAAACCGATTGTCGCGTCCGTTCCTGGGATGTCATTGTCGATCGTACCTGGAAGTCCAATCGTTGGGAAACCGAGTTCCGTCAACTTTTGGGCGCCACGGTATGAACCGTCTCCACCAATTACTACGAGCGCGTCGATGTCGAATTTCTTCAACTGCTCGACCGCTTTCGCACGACCCTCTTCCGTTCTAAACTCTGGGCAACGGGCCGAACGTAAGAATGTTCCTCCGCGTTGAATGATATCGCCGACCGAACCGAGGTTCAATTCGACGAGATCTCCTTCGATTAGACCTTGATAGCCGTTATACACACCGTACACTTCTAGACCTTCAAAAATTGCTTTTCGGGTCACGGCACGGACTGCAGCGTTCATTCCAGGGGCGTCTCCCCCACTTGTCAATACCGCAATACGTTTTAAATTCACGTCACTCACCTCTTATGTGTTTTAACGAAATCTGAAAATAAAATACCATGTCTGACCTTTGTTTTACAACACAAGTATGTGAAAAAAAACATGGGGTACGTTCGGAAACGGTCAACCGGTGAACGATTGAACGGTTTGGCTATGCGGTTGTTACCGTTTTCACGAGCCAATTGTGCCAATTTGATGATATTTGGCGGCACGACCGCTTAACAGCTCGTCTCGGCTCTGTTGTCCTAAGTCTTTGATGTGTTGTGTTAATACAGGCTTCAGAAGTGAAGACTGTAATGACACATCCATATGCGCGCCTCCGAACACTTCCGTGACGACTTCATCGACGATCCCCAATCCATACAAGTCTTGTGCTGTAATCTTCATCGTCTCAGCAGCACGTTCCGCAAGTTTCGCATCCTTCCAGAGCAATGCGGCCGCCCCTTCCGGCGAAATGACGGAGTACGTGCTGTTCTCGAGCATGAGCAGACGGTCGCAAACACCGATGCCGAGCGCACCGCCAGATCCGCCCTCCCCGATGACGACCGAGACGATTGGCGTCTTGAGCGTCGCCATCTCGAACAAGTTGCGCGCAATCGCTTCACTTTGTCCGCGTTCTTCGGCGGCTCTACCCGGATACGCCCCTTTCGTATCGATGAACGTGATGATCGGGCGATTAAACTTCTCCGCTTGTTTCATGAAGCGCAAGGCTTTTCGATACCCTTCCGGATGGGGCATCCCGAAATTCCGCGCCATGTTCTCTTTCGTGTTCCGCCCGCGTTGGTGTCCGATAATCGTGACCGGTGCACCGTCGAGCGTCGCAATCCCTGCGACGATGGCCGCATCGTCATATCCGTGCCGGTCACCGTGAAGTTCAATGAAATCTGGGAACAGTTGATTGATGTAATCGAGCGTCGTCGGCCGTTTCGGGTTCCGAGCCAACTGGACGCGATCCCACGGTTTCATATTCCCATAAATGTCTTTTTCTAATCGGTGTAACTTCGCTTCGAGATGGCGAATCTCACGAGACAAATCAATCCCTTTCGTCTCGGCCGTCTCGCGAAGTTTATAAAGTTGTTCGTTCACTTCTTTGATTGGATCAAACACGGTTCACACCTCCACCATGTAACGTGATCATGTTGTGTAAAAACGTACGCATCTGTTCACGATGAACGACGGCGTCAAGCTGACCCGCCTCTAATAAAAACTCAGCGGTTTGGAAGTTTTCCGGAAGCTTTTCATGAATCGTCTGTTCGATAATCCGGCGACCGGCGAACCCGATGAGCGCGCCCGGCTCGGCTACGTTCAAATCGCCGAGCATCGCGAAGCTCGCGGAGACCCCGCCCGTCGTCGGATGCGTTAAGTAAGCGATATAAAGAAGGCCGGCCTCATCATGTTGCTTCAATGCGATTGACGTGTTCGCCATCTGCATGAGGCTGACCATCCCTTCTTGCATACGCGCGCCGCCAGAAGCGGTGAACAAGACGACCGGCAAGCGTTCGGCGGTCGCTCTTCTTACGGCTGAAGCGATCGCTTCCCCGACGTAGGCGCCCATCGAACCCATCCGGAAGCGTGCGTCCATGACGCAGACGACGAACGGTTGACCAGATATCGTTGCCCGTCCGCAGACGATGGCTTCTTCGATTCCGGTCCGCTCTTTGTCTTTCGCCAACTTTTCTTCATATTCAGGAAAGTCGAGCGGATTTCGCAACACATTCGGTCCTGCAAACTGTTCAAACGAGCCGCTGTCGACGAGCATCGCGATGCGTTCATCGGCACTGAGCGGGAAATGATACCCACAGTCGCATACTTTATGGTGTTCGTTCAACTGTTTCGTGTAATGCATATATTTACAAGCTGGACATTTTGTCATCAACCCTTGCGGCGCATCAATCTTTGGTTCGCGTTGGCGCAACGGCATGTATCGTTTTGGTTTCTTGAAAAAAGCAGTCATCGCTTCCCCCTCGTTCATTCCGGCATCCCCACTTTACGCCACATTTCAAACAGTTCCGTTCGTTCGTCTAGGCTATATAAGTCACCTGTCTCCGTCCCATCATAAAAGCGGTTGACCTCGCTCCAAATGCGGATGAACAACTCGTTCTTCAAACTGAAGATGAGCTGTTGACGGAACAAGCGGTCCGAGGTCAAGACCGCTTCGAGCGCCTGCACGCGCTCTCTCGTCGGTTCGACTTCTGAGAACGCCAATCGTTCGAGCAAACGGAGCATCTCGACAATGTCGGTCGCTTTCGTCTGCTTCGTCACGATAAACTCAGACAAAATCTCGATGTAGCGATGTCGATCTTGCTCACACAAGAACGTGCCGCCACCGTGCCGCGTCTCGACGATCCCCAAAAAACTGAGGGCGCGCAACACTTCTCGGACCGAGGACCGGCTAATCGACAACGTCTCGGCGAGTTCGCGCTCTGACGGGAGACGATCTCCCGGTTTCAATGACGCCTGAACGATTAACGAACGTATTTTCGAAATGTTTTCGTGAAATGAGGATGCGTGTTTTCCATGCATCTGACCGTTCAACTCCCTTATTTAACATGGCATTCTCTCTAAAGTGGTCAGACCAATTAATCAGATTATACCACTTTTTATGACTTGGTACTAGTTTTCGTACCAGCCATTTTCGAGTCCACTCGTTTCAAGACGACTTCCGTCTCACCGAACCGTTTCTTCAACGCCTGCATCAACGATTCCGTCGGATTGACCGAATACGCGGAAGCGAGCTGCTTCACTTCTTTCGAGTCCGAAAAGCGACAGACGACCGGCACATCGCCCGGTGACGCATGTAGCAACTCTTCGAGCTCCGCGAACGTCTCGCGCCGAAGACGGACGAACAACGCCTGCCCGTGCAATGGCCGCACGCGTTCGACGATCCATTGGCGGCGGCCGTCCCGCTCATTCGAATGGACTTCGAGCAATAGGACGTTGCCGCTATAGAGCGATCGGCCGAACGCTTGGAACACGCGCGGGAAGATGACGACTTCGTCTTGGGTGACGCCGTCGTCGACCATCATCACACCCATGTCCTCATGCTTCTTCGTTTTGAACGTGCGAATCGCATCGACGTATACGACGACAAATCCCCTTTCCCCCACTGATACTTCATCGAGCGTCACGGTCGTCACATTGAGCGGTGCGACTGTCATTAATGGTGAATGGACGATCCACGTCCCGAGCGCCTCCCGCTCTTCTTCCGACCAGTTCGGTTCGACCGGCTCTGTCCGTTTCAAACCGAGCGCGGACAGTTCATCCGGCAAGAGATGGGTATCCGCTTGTTCGCGTAGACGCGTCACGGCGAGGAACGCTTGTCTACGCTCACCGTGATAGAGGCGATCGAGCGCACCGGCACCGAGCAATCGCCGCAGCTTCAACTCGTCTTTTGCGCCCCACTCCATCAACTCTCGCAACTGTCCTACATCCTTAAACGTTTCATGATGCGCTATTAAACGCTCGACGTCCCGCTTCGTCAAGCCTAGGATCGCCTTGAGCCCGAGTCGCACGCCCGGACCTTCAAGGAACGGGCCGGCTTGTCCGTGTAACACGTCAGGCGGATAGATTGGGATTTTATCTTTTCGCAACATCCGTACGAGTTGACTCGTCTTGTCATACGTCGTGACATAAAACACCCGTTGAAAATGGGCTTTCACATAGGCGAGCCGGTAGCTGATCAGGCTGTATGCGACCGCGTGCGAACGGTTGAATCCGTAGCCGGCAAACTTCTCGATCCACGAGAACACTTGACGCATCGAGTCCTCTCCGTAAGAAGCGGCAGACCGCTCGAGAAAACGCGCCTTCTCGACTTCGATCGTCGCGACATCTTTTTTGGCGATGGCCCGTCGTACCAAATCCGCCTCGGCGTACGAGTAACCGGCCAGTTCACGCAATAGACGCATCACTTGCTCCTGATAGACGAGGACGCCGTGCGTCGTCGTCATCAGTTCACCGACGACCGGGTGGACCGGCTGATAGGGCATGCCGTGCTTGCGCTTCGCGTACGTCTCGATAAACTGCATCGGTCCCGGACGATAGAGCGACATCGTGACGACGATATCTTCGAATGCGGAAGGCTTCACTTGACGGAGCGCCTGTTTCATCCCATCCGACTCGAATTGGAAAATGCCATCCGTGTCACCACGGGCCAACAGACGAAGCGTCTTCGCATCGTTGAGCGGGATCGTCTTCAACGAGAACATCGCGTCGGACTCACGGATGAGCGTCTCCATCTGCCGGAGCCGGGTCAAGTTCCGCAAGCCGAGTAAATCAATTTTCAAAAGACCGAGCGCCTCGAGATCCTTCATATTATATTGCGTCACTTGTTCGCCATCCGTCGGTTGGAGCGGCGTGACGTTCTCTAACGCCTCCCGGCTGAGGACGAGTCCGGCGGCATGGATGGAGGCTTGGCGGGGCAATCCCTCGAGCTCCGAGGCGATCTTCAATAACTGGGACCGCTTCTTACTGCCGGCGAACCATTTCATCTTCGTCGGATTAGACCGCACGCCTTGAAGACCGTCATCGCGCACTTGTTTGCTGGCCGCCTGCCCTTCTTCGAGCGTCATGCCGAGGGCACGGGCGACGTCGCGGAGTGCCGCTTTCGCCCCGAACGTGGCAAGCGTCCCAATCTGGGCGGCATGATGTGCCCCGTACTTCTCGAGCACGTAGCGGACGACTTCCTCACGGCGCTCGTCTTCGAAGTCCAAATCGATATCAGGCATCGATACACGTTCCGGGTTCAAGAAACGCTCGAACAGCAAGTCAAACTGAACCGGGTCGACCTCGGTGATGTCGAGGGCGAAACTAACGAGCGAACCGGCCGCAGATCCGCGCCCCGGCCCGACTTCAATCGCTTCATCCTTGGCGAAACGAACGATGTCCTCGACGATGAGGAAGTACGAGGCGAAGCCGGTCCGTTCGATGACCTCGAGTTCATAGCGCGCCCGCTCGAGATACGGTTCACGGAGCAACCCCTTCTGCTTTAGCCGTTCGGCGACGAGCCGCTTCAATCGTGGATAGGCTTCCGACAATTCAGGGATGGCAGCAGCCGCTTCCGGCAACTGAATCGGCTCGACGCCTGCCTCGAAACGCTCCAATTCGGCGAGCTCGTCTGCATCGAACCAATCGTTCATCTCGCTAGGCAGACGCACATGGCGCCCTCGGTGATGGATGTCCTCTTCCGAGATGACGTCCCCTTCCCCGATCGCTACCAAAGCGCGATACGCCTCAAAGTCGTCCTGGCGCATATACCGCGTCTCCGGAGCGGGGATGAGCCGGACACCGAGTTCCTCACGCATTGCCCGCAGCTGCTTCAACACGAGGACGTGCTCTGTCGTCTGCGGTGCAGGCAGACCGAGCCATAGTCGGTCCTCTTTTACGTGATTGAGCAATTGATGGAAGAGGCGACGACGATGCATCGGGTCGCTCGTCTTCCAATTATCAGGTAAGACGACGATGGCGAGTTCCGTCGCTTCGGTGATTGCCCCTCCCCCAACGTGCCGGTACAACTGTTCGATGTGGCTCGCCTCGACAGCGTACGCGAGCACCGCCACGTCCAGCCCGTCGACCCGTAGCACCGTACGCAAACCGATGACCGGTTTGACGTTATAACGCGCACACAGCCGAAAAAATTGAGGGACGCCGTAATATGCGTCGTCGGCGAGCGCCACGGCACGGCTACCACGTTCGGCCATCTGTGCCACATAGGCTTCCAACCGAACCGTGCTCTGCATCAGACTATACGCCGATTGGACATTCAAATGAAGCATCTGACCCCTCCTCTCTTTTTTGATTATTGTCAAACTCCTATCACCACTTCTCTGATACAATAATTATAGACAAAAGTCATCGTAAAAGGGGGTAAAAGCGTATGATTATTAATCGGGGACAAATCGCGCGCGATAAACTGGCAGATTTGCAAAATGGACAGACCGTGTTCGCCGACAGCCCGGAGATCATCGAACGGCTCCGCAAGTACATCACCGAATATCAACTCGATGTCGTCGAGGACGTGACCGATCGCGGCACGTGGTTCATCCCAAAAGCAGACGAGACAAAATGAAGAGAGCTGACCGCGGTCAGCTCTCTTCATTTTCGAACGTATACGGATGCGCCACCTCGTCAAGCGCCGCAATGACGTCCTCCATCTCTTCCCACTTGTCAATCGTCGCTCCGGCGGCCATTTGATGCCCACCGCCACGATACCGCTTCGCCACCTCGTTGATGACCGGGCCTTTCGAACGGATGCGGACGCGAATCTCATCCTTGTTCTCGACGAACATGACCCAACACTTTAAGCCTTCGAGCCCCGAGAAGCTGTTGACGAGTTGTGACGCCGCCTCGGGCGTCGCATGAAACGTCCGGAGCACATCGGCATCGATTTTCACATAGCCGACCCCCGCGTCCGTCACGTGGACGTTTTGTAAGACGTAACCTTGAAGTTGCAACGTCGCCAAATCGGTCTTATACATTTGACGATATAGCCGGCCCGTGTCAATGCCGAACGATAACAGCTTCGCCGCCACTTCGAACGTACGTGGCGTCGCGTTACGGAACTGGAAACGCCCCGTGTCCCCGACGATGCCGGCAAACAAGAGGAAGGCTGATTCTTCGTCGAGCGCGAGCCCCCACGCCTCTGCGAGCTCAGCAATCATCTCAGACGTCGAACTGACCGACGTGTCGACGATCTGTTGTGTCGCGTACGGATCTTCATCCGGGTGATGGTCGATTTTGACGACCCTCTTCCCTTTGAGCGCATGTGGCCCGTCAATTCGCTCGTGGTTGGCCGTATCGAGGACGAGGACGAGCGCTTCGTCGTACATCTCCGGTTCGACGTGTTCCATCTTCCCTAAAAACTCTAAATCGCGCACGATTCCACCGACGACATACACGTCCTTCTCTGGATACGCGCGTTCGATGATGCGTTTTAGCCCCAACTGACTGCCAAGGGCATCCGGGTCCGGACGGACGTGGCGGTGAATCAAAATCGTCTTCGCCTCTTCGATTGCTTGTTTGATGCTTGTTGCTTCTGGCCAATGTGCCATAGCCATTCCTCGCTTTCTTGAACGTTATTCTATGGTATGATGATAACAGATTACTTGTCTGAAAGGGGTTTCTTCACTTGGCTCAACTTGTTCTGATCGGGCTCATCCTGTTTGCCCTCGGCGCTTACTTCGTCTATAAACGACGTGCCTATCTTACGAAAACGCCGTATCGAAAAGCATTGTTCAACACGCAGGCCCTCATTTGGCTCAGCATGTTCCTCGCCTTGTTCGCGATCAACCAAATGATTGGCGGGTTCATTCTCGACTCGACCGTCGGCTGGATTGTCAGCATCGTCATGCTCGTTCTCGGTGTCGGCAATGCCATCGTCGGGTTCATCCGCTACCGGAAACTCTATCCGCTCGCTGCCGATGAACCGATTCACCAATCGTGATGATATAAAAATGAGCTGATGAATCCATCAGCTCATTTTTATTAGCGGTCAATCAATTGTGCCGTCACGAGCGCCTTGGCGACGAGTTGCGTCCCTTGCGTCATCTCGACGTCAACTTTCCCGAACTTCCGTCCGAGATCGAACACGTTGGCCGAGACGCGGATTTGACTCTCGATTTGAATCGGCTTCATGAAATAGACGGTGATGTTCTCGACGACGAGATCCCCTTTTTTCATGTGACGCAAGCTTCGCGTCGCCCCCTCGACGAGGAGCGTCGTCAACACGCCTGACGATGCCGTCCCCATATGGCTCGTCATCTGCGGTGCCACTTCGACGGTGAACGCCGTCCCGTTCGAGGTCGGGTCTTCTTTCAACTGGTTCGTGATCATGTTGTCGAACGTCTCGCCGACTTGTGGCTGCCGGTTGGCGAGCTGGAGCGCTTTTAACACATCCTGTCGACTGATGATGCCGAGTAGACGGCCATAGTTGTCGACGACCGGCAACATCTCGATGCCTTCCCATACCATCTGATGGGCGGCGTTTGTCACGCTCGTCTGGACGCCGACGGTGATCGGGCTTCTCGTCATCACTTTCTCAATCTCCGTGTCATGAGACCGATCGATGATGTCCTTCGCCGTGATGACCCCGACGACTTTCATTTGGTCATCGATGACGGGATAGCGGTTATGTTTCGTCCGCTCGTTCAATTCGTGCCAACGCTTCACCGTATCGTCCGCCTTCAAGTAGAACGTGTCGTGCAGCGGGATGACGATATCGGATACGAGTAAAATCTCCTTTTTAATCAAACGGTCGTAGATGGCCCGGTTGATCATCGTCGCCACCGTAAAGCTGTCATACGATGTCGAGATGACCGGCATGCTGTATTTATCGGCCATTCGCTTCACTTCGTCCGTCGTATCGAAGCCCCCGGTGATGAGGACGGCTCCGCCAGACTGCAAGACGAGCTCGTGTGCTTTCTCCCGGTTCCCGATGATGACGAGCGAATCGACGTCGATATAACGCATCATCGCCTCGAGCTTCATCGCACCGATGACGAATTTCGAGAGTGTCTTATGAAGGCCGTCGCGACCGCCGAGCACTTGCCCGTCGACGATGTTGACGACTTCGGCGAACGTCAGCTTTTCAATGTTCTCTTTATGCTTCCGCTTGATGCGAATCGTGCCGACCCGTTCGATTGTCGAGACGAATCCCAAGTTCTCGGCTTCTTTGATGGCCCGGTAAGCCGTTCCTTCTGAGACCGCCAACTCTTTTGCGATTTGGCGAACAGAAATCTTGGCTCCCACATCGAGCGACTCGATATGTGCAATGATCTGTTCATGTTTTGTTGTCATGTCACGAGTCCTTTCCCTTAATACATTTTCTGTCACTTTTAGTATACTGTATCAGTCCAACTTGTTCAAACTGTACTAATGAAATGGTTACATTTCCTTTCTGATTTTGAAAACGATATAATGAGTTCGAACATCATTGAACGAGAAGGAAGGGATCGACTTGAACCAACGAACGAACCAAATCGCACAATCTTTGGCGACGAAAGGGTTGGACGCCGCGTTCATCACCTCGAAAGCGTCCGTCTTTTATTTCTCAGGCGTCTACGCCGAGGCCCACGAACGGCTCATTGCCATCCTCGTCTTGAAGAACGGGACGACGGCCATCGTCTGCCCCGCCCTTGAGAAAGGGATTGTCGAGGCGAGCGACTGGACGGGCGACATCGTCACCTATATGGACCATGAGAACCCGTGGGACAAAGTCGTCAAACTGTTCCTCGACCAACAAATCGTCCCAGAGCGCATCGGCATCGAAGGCGAGCATTTGACATATAACCGGGTCGAACAACTCCGGGCCGGTTTCGCCGGACTTTCAATCATCGATTTGACCGAGGAGTTGCAAGCGCTCCGCATGATCAAGTCGCAAGCCGAGGTCCGTGTCATGAAGCGCGCCGCCGAACTCGCCGACATGGCCATCGAGGCGGGGATTCGCGCCCTCCGTGAAGGCGTGACCGAGCTCGAGGTCATTGCCGAAATCGAGTATGCGATGAAGAGACAAGGCGTCCGTGAGATGTCCTTCGACACGCTCGTCCTCTTCGGCGAGAACAGCGCCGACCCGCACGGTGTACCGGGAAATAACCGGTTGAAGCAAGGTGACTTCGCCTTGTTCGACCTCGGTGTCGTCTGGCAAGGGTACTGCTCCGACATTACGCGGACCGTCGTATATGGCGAGGCCAGCACGAAACAGCGCGAGATATACGAGACGGTCCTCCAAGCAGAGCTCGCCGCAATCGACGCGGCGAACCTCGGCGCGACGCTCGGCTCGATTGACATCGCAGCCCGTCAAGTGATCACGACGGCCGGATACGGTGAATACTTCACGCACCGCGTGGGCCATGGGATTGGCATCGAAGTCCACGAGTTCCCATCGATGGCAGCCAACAACGACATGACCGCCCAAGCCGGGATGACGTTCACAGTCGAACCTGGCATCTACCTTCCAGGCGTCGGCGGTGTCCGTATCGAGGACGACGTCGTCATGACCGAGAGCGGCCCGATCTTGTTGACGAGTTATCCGAAAGCACTTCAAGAGATCAAATAAAAAACCAGCCCGCGCGGCTGGTTTTTCTTATGGACTTAATAAAACAAACGATACATGACGTCCCGTTGTGGCACATCAAACCGTTCCATCCGTTCGAGAAACGCACGCTTATCATACGGTACGGCCTGTAGCGCGATCGAGACCCCGGACTCATCGAGTGAGAGGATGCCGTATCGAGCCAAGTCGTCCCGCGCGACGCCGAGCGCACCTGGGTTGAGGTAGCGCTTCGACTCGTCCTCGAACGAATGGATCGGGTGATGATGTCCGAAGCAGATTATGTCCGCCTCATAGTCGCCGAACAGTTGTTGC
This sequence comes from Exiguobacterium sp. AB2, assembly GCF_000696055.1. Taxonomy (NCBI): domain Bacteria; kingdom Bacillati; phylum Bacillota; class Bacilli; order Caryophanales; genus Exiguobacterium; species Exiguobacterium sp. AB2. The sequence goes on along the minus strand of NZ_JNAA01000108.1, from coordinate 87,566 downwards.
ATGTTCGGAAGCGTCGCCTCGAGAATCTCATGGAACGGGTCCTCGACAATCGGCGCCGCTCGCTTCGCCAAAGGAATATGATAATGGATACCATAAACCCGCTCGTTGCCTACGACTCGGTCTATCGTTCGCGGTAACTGAAATAAAAAATCGGCGTACTCCGGACGCAACGTCCGGGCGACCCACTCGTGGTGCGGGCGCGTATGCGCATAGCTCGCAGGATGGCCTTTCCCTTCAAGGAGCGACAGCACGGCCTCATCGTGATTCCCCGTGATCATCTGGACGCCGCGGTCGAGCAGACGGGCCATGACCTCGTTCGAGTCCGGCCCCATCGCAATCATATCCCCGAGACTCCACACGTCCGTGACGCCTGCCGCGTCCAACTGGTTGAAGACGGCATCGAGCGCCTGGACGTTCCCATGGATATCCGTCAAGATGGCCAATTTCATCTGAATCCCCTCACTTCCGGTATTGATGGACGACGTTCACGCCCCCGGTCACATCGATGACTGCTCCCGTGACCATGTCCGACTCTTCGGCGAGCAAGAACAAGATCATCCGGGCGATGTCCTCGCCTGTCCCGTGCCGACCGACCGGTGTCTGGTCGTCGGCCTCGGCTGCGTCAATCCGCATTTCTTTTTGCGCCCCGACGATGTTCCCCGGGTTGATCATATTCGCCGTGATTCCATGGGCCGCCTCTTCGAGCGCCACCGACTTCGTCAAACTGACGAGACCGGTCTTCGCTGCGGCGAAGGCGGAGCGATGCAGCCAGCCCGGGGCCGTCGCGCTTTCCGGAAAGCCGTACGTGATGATGCGCCCGAACCGTTTCGCGCGCATCGCGGGGATGGCCCGCCGCATGAGCCAAAACGAGGCCGACAAGTTCCCAGTGATGACCTCGTCCCACTCTTCGTCCGATAAGTCGATGAGACATTTGCGGTCGAAGATGTAGGGCCCTGCATTCAAGATGAGCGCATCCGGCTCACCGAACCGCGCCACCGCCTGCTCGAAACCGTCAAGCACCGCTTCTCGGTCCGTGAGCGGCGCTTCAATCATATGTAGCCGTTCGTGCGTCCAATCAATCTGACTCCGTTGTAGCACGCTGACGTGCCATCCTTCCTCTAACAACCGTTCTGTCACAACCCGGCCGATCCCTTTGGCCCCGGCCGTGATGACCACGTGTTTCATCGTCATCCCTCCTCTGTATCATCTTACCCGTTCCCGCGCCCCATTTCCAAACTTCAACCTGCTCGCGAAGAAAGTTGTGAAATTTTCACACAATCTCGCCAGAAGCGGGCGTGAATTTTTATAGAAGTGGTATACTATACATGTAAGCCGCACGTACATTTCAAGCGAAAGGTTGGGATTTACATGGCAATTGTCTACAAACATATCCTCTCTGCCATCGACGGCTCGAAAGAGGCGGAACGTGCATTCGAAACAGCTATCGACGTCGCGCTTCGTAACGATGGGAAGCTGTATATCGGTCACGTCATCGATACGCGGACGTTCGCCACGGTCGAGGCGTATGACCGGACAATCACCGAGCGCGCCGAGACGTATGCGAAAGAGTTGCTCGATGACTACGTCAACCGTGCCCGTGAGCGGGGCGTCAAAGAAGTCGAGACCGTCATCGAGTACGGCTCCCCGAAAGTGACGATCGCCAAGAAGATTGCACCGAACAATGAAATCGACCTCATCATCTGTGGCGCGACTGGTTTGAACGCCGTCGAGCGCTTCTTCATCGGTAGCGTCTCCGAGAGCATCGTCCGCTATGCCAAGTGCGACGTCCTCATCGTCCGTCAATAATGAAAAAGAGACCAGCGCCGGCGCTGGTCTCTTTTTCATTTATAACACTTTGACGGTGACCGTCTTGCGGCCAAACTTGAGCGCTGCACTTTGCGAGTACATCAAGATATCGATTTTGTTCCCTTTAATCGCGCCACCCGTGTCTGCCGCCGTGTAAGTCCCCATCAACTTCCCGCCGACGTACACTTGTACTCTCGAACCGAGCGGGATGACGCGCGGGTCGACCGCGACGACGTTATGTTTTTGCGTGCGAACGTTCCAGCCGAGTGCCGTCTTGCCCGAGCAGCCTTTGCAGTAAGGCGTGTAGGCCGATGCGTTCATCGTATACGTTTTCACGCTCGACTTGGCGACCGGTTTGACCGTGCGTAAGTATTTCGTGGCGATCCAGGCCGTCTTCCCTTTATAGTTGACGCGAATCCAAGCGCCCTTCGAACCGGTGCGCTCCAACTGGTGCCCTTTATTGATCTTCCCGAGTACTTTCCCTTCCACGTGCGCCGCCGCCCGAACGTTCAACCCGTTCACTTGGCTTTGGACATACGTTTTAGAAGCTGCCTCGACTTGTTGTTGTGGTAATAGCATGGCAAATGTCATGACCGTCAGTAATAAGACCGTTCCAATTTTTTTTAGCATGTGGTTCGTCCTTTCCTAGTCGGTTTGTTTGTCGTTGTTCATGTTGTCATGTTCTAAGGTGTTCGATACGCGTACAGTAATCCGATGAGTCAAGACGAGTATGTTTCGTCCAGATAACTATATGACGAATCTAGACGATGTGCGTTTACAACTAAACTTCATTTGAGTGACATAAAAGTTACGGTTATGTTACAAAAGTTCTTGTTTTTAAAGAATGATGACGTTATTACATCGAGGAATGAACTTTCGTAATATTAATTTACATTTAATGGTTTTATTATGACGTGATCGTTACAAAGTTTCGTTTTTTCGTCCTGATTGTTACAAACGAGGATCACTAAGCTGACCATTCTCCTATCGAGAATTTGCGCGAATTAGGTCCACAGCACTAAAAAAAGGCCATCTTGTTCCATGTGAACAAGATGGCCTTACGTTACGATTGATTAGGCGTGTGTCTCGACGAGGTTCGCGATGCGGACCGTGTCGCGCGCGATGACCAACTCTTCATTCGTCGGGATGATGATGACTTTGACTGGTGAATGCGGATAGTTGATAAACAACTCTTTGCCGCGTGCACCGTTGTTGAGTGATGGGTCCCAGTAAACGCCCATGAACTCGAGCCCACGGAGGATACGCTCACGGATGACGTCCGAGTTTTCTCCGACGCCGGCTGTGAAGATGATGGCGTCAACACCGTTCATCTCTGCCGCGTATTGTCCGATATAGCCGTGGATGCGGTTCGAGAAGATTTTGAGTGACACTTCGGCACGATGGTTGCCTTCAGCTGCCGCCTGCTCGATGTCACGCAAGTCACTCGAGATCCCCGAGAGACCGTAAACGCCCGACTCTTTGTTCATGACGTTCAAGACGTCTTCAGCTGACTTGCCCGTCTTCTGCATGAGGAACGGGATGAGGGCCGGGTCAAGCGATCCCGAGCGCGTTCCCATCGTGATTCCTTCGAGTGGTGTGAAGCCCATCGTCGTATCGATTGAACGACCACCGGCTACCGCTGCGATTGACGCACCGCTACCGAGGTGGCACGAGATGAGGCGCAAGTCTTCGAGCGGACGTCCGAGAAGCTCGGCCGCACGTTGCGTCACGTACTTGTGGCTCGTCCCGTGGAAACCGTATTTCCGGACACCGTGCTCCGTGTAATACTCGTACGGGAGGCTGTACAAGAAGTTCTCTTCCGGCATCGATTGGTGGAACGCCGTATCGAACACCGCGACTTGCGGGACGTTCGGCAAAATCGTCTGGAATGCACGAATCCCTGTCAAGTTCGGTGGGATATGGAGCGGTCCGAGTTCGACGAACGATTCGATGTTCTTCATGACTTCCTCGTCGATGACGACCGAATCTGCGTACAACTCTTTTCCGTGAAGGACACGGTGCCCGACCCCTGCGATTTCATCGAACGATGCGATGATTCCGAGATCAATCAATTTTTCGAGCGCGAGCTCGACCGCTTCCTTGTGTGTGTGGAGCGGTGTCACGACGTTGAACTTCTGTCCTTCGCCGTATTTGATTGTGAAGATTGCATCGTCTTTCCCGACGCGCTCGACGAGACCGACCGCGAGCATGTGTTCAGACGGCATTTCGAGAAGTTGGAACTTCAATGACGAACTACCTGCGTTGACTGCCATAATTTTTGTCATGTCATACACCTCTTACCTTTCGATTTAAACGGGTATCTTTATCTGTTCTTTTGAAAACCAATAACTGTATCATAATGAAGATACTTGATATGACATATGTTTTTCAAGTCTTTTGCCTAATAAAATTATGTTGTTTTAAACCAATCATCAATCTGTTTCACGATATTGGCGACAGCGCGGACGTCCGTGAACGATGGCAGTTCGACGAGGAGCGCTTGTTTCGGTCGTTTGACGCCTTCTCCGAGCTTTTGAAGCAGGAGCAAACTCTTCGCATACCGCTCGTCTTTAAACATCGTCGTAGGCAACTGAAGCACGCCTTTGACGACGGCCTCTCGGTCCATCCACTGTTTTAATTTCCCTTCGTCATCTTGTTCAAACAAATTGTTCGGGATGACGAAAAGGCCGTGACCACCCGGAACCGTATGCCGCATCGCCTGTTCCATCATCAGAAAGTGAGCGTACGCGTGGCCGTCGGTCCGATGCAGATCGTACGTCTTCGCCACCTCATCATTCGGGTAATAGCCGATCGGCAAGTCGACGAGCGTCAAGTCGGCCGGTTCGACGACGAGCGGCTCGAGCGCGTCTTGATGGAAATAAGAGACCGGCTTCTCGAGCAAGTTGCTGATGGCATAAGACAAGCGGAGCATCGTCTCATCGACTTCAACGGCCTGTGCCGTCGCCTCGTTCAATTGCGACAACACGGCATGGACGAGCGTGCCCGTGCCGCTGCCGAGCTCGAGTAGCGTCGCCTTGTCCTCGACGAGCTTCGTCGCCAAATACCCGATAAACAGACTGACTGCATCCGGCGTCGGCTGATGGTTCGGGGGGAGCATCGTCGTCTCCTCGAGGACGAGCAGGCTGACCGCCTTCCGTACATCATCCATGTCCTCTGACGCCACGTCGACGCGCTCTAGCACTTCAATCAACGCTTCGAGCGGTAAGACATCTAGGTCAGCCACCACTTTTTTCACATCTTGTTTCCAATCTCGGTACAGTTGTTCGAATCGTTCCATCTTCGTTCATCCTTTCCATACAAAACCGGCCCTCTAACTGAGAGCCGGTCGTTTCACTTCTATTAGTGTAGACGATTCCAAAGAATTCGCCAAGCGAATCAGTTTGCTGCCGCGAACGCTGCGAGCGCCGAATCGAAGTCAACTTCGTCCGTCATCTCGTCCATATACTGCACGTATTGGACCGTGCCGTTTGAATCGACGACAAAGACAGAACGGGCCAAAAGACGAAGTTCCTCGATCAAGACACCGAACGATTTCGCAAAGGAGAGATCGCGGTGATCCGAAAGCGTGACGACGTTATCAATTCCCGCTGCCGAGCACCAGCGACGCTGTGCGAACGGCAAGTCGTTCGAGACGGTGAGTACCGTTCCACCAAGCGATGACGCCTTCTCATTGAACGCACGCGTCTGCGTATCGCACACACCTGTGTCGATTGACGGGATGACGCTAATCAGCTTTTTCCCCGGATAGGCCGCGAGTGTCACTTCGTCTAATGACGTCGTCAGTGCCGTGAAGTCTGGCGCTTGGTCGCCTACTTTCACTGGATTCCCTTGAAGCGTTACGTTGTTCCCTTTAAATGTTGGCATTGTTCCATCCCCTTTTAGCGTAATTGTACGTCCCCATCATATCGATGGCACACGCGTCATGACAAGCATCCTGCTTCGACGCTGTTTCAGTTTTTCCCTATATCCAATCAACAAAACACGGTATAATGGGGAAGACACATACGACAAAGGGGATGACTCAAATGAGAAACAACGTGTATTTGTATCACCGAAACGTCAACGATTTCACAAAAGAAGTGAAAAAACTACGGGAAATCGGGGAAAAGCACGGCTTTAACGTCGTCGAACGCCCTGAGGATGCCAACATCATCGTCGCCATCGGGGGAGATGGCGCGTTTCTCCAGGCCGTCCGCTATACCGGGTTCCGCCAAGATGCGATTTACGTCGGCTTCGGCCGCGGCTTGAACGAGTTTTATTGTGATTTCGACATACATAAACTCGATGAAGTCGACCGCTTGTTCTCGGACAACACGGCCCGCATCGAGGCCGGGCTCGAAGTGCGCAAATATCCGCTCCTTTCGGCTTCCATCAACGAATCGACACCGCTTCTCTGTCTGAACGAGGCGTCAATCAAATCGAGTATCATCAAATCGCTCGCCTTCGAGGTATACATCGACGATCTTCATTTCGAGACGTTCCGTGGAGATGGAATGGTCGTCTCGACACCGACCGGTTCGACGGCTTACAACAAATCGCTTACAGGCGCCGTCGTCGACCCGCTCATCCCATGCATGCAAGTGAGCGAGATTGCCTCGGTCAACAACAACCGTTACCGGACGCTCGGTTCTTCGTTCATCGTCCACGAGTCACGCAAACTGTCGCTCCGCATCATCGAGGACGGCAACGACTATCCGATTATCGGCATGGACAATGAAGCGCTCAGCCTGAAGTATACCGACCGCATCGACATCGAACTGTCGGACAAGGTCGTCAAGACAGTGAAGCTCCGCAACAACTCGTTCTGGCATAAAGTTCAACGTTCATTCTTCTAATCCCTAAAGAAAGAGCCTCCTGCGCGGAGGCTCTTTCTTGTTACGTCGTGATGACGTCCGCTTCATATACCGGCGCCCCTTCGACGACGGTCATGACGAGACGGTTGTTCAAAATGTCCGTCCCCCGAAGGTCGAAGAAGTCTTCCTCCCACACGGTGAACGTCGCATTATAGCTTTGGATGAGCAAGCCGTCACGTCCGTGCGTGTTCGTGGCGACGCGTGGCGAGTACGTGAAGCTCCGGAGCGCCTCATACATCGACAGACGCTCGTTCGGCGCGAGCGTGCTCGAGCCGGCGAATGACTGGCGGGTGACAGCGGCGTAAAGCCCCTTTCGAACGTCGACGTCCGAAATCGGGGCGTCGCTCCCACCGAGGAACAACGCCCCCGTTGCCACCATCGATTTGAAGCGATAGGCGTTGTCGACGCGTTCGTTGCCGAGGCGGTCGAAGAGTAGTTCCATGTCGTCGGACAGGAAGACCGGCTGCGCATCAATCAAGACCGGCAACGCCGAGATGCGCTTCAACAGCGCGTCATCGAGGAGCGACGCGTGAATGATACGATCGCGCGTCCCCCGTTTGGCCGGATATTTCTCAAGCAAGCCGATGAACTGTTCAGCTGCTGCGTCACCGATCACGTGGGCCGCCACGTTCATCCCGTAGGACCGGGCTTTTTTCACGAGCGCCTCGAGATGGTCCGGCCGATGCACTTCGATGCCACGTTGGACCGGGTCGTCCGTATACGGTTCGGACAACAGCGCCGTCCGGCCGCCGAACGAGCCGTCGACGAACAGTTTCATCGCCCCGAAGTCAAAGCGCGGTCGCTTGTAGAGCGCATCGTGTTGAAGCACACGGTCGACGATTTGTTCATGGACGAGCAGATGTGCGTGAAATGGGACGTCACTGAGCACGTCTTCATACGCCTGAATCGTCTCGAGCGGGTCACCGTGATAGAATAAGTCCTCGGTATGGGCACCGACGATGCCGTGACTGAACAAGGCGTCGACGGCCCGTCGAATCGAGGCGACGTTCTTCTCTTTGTTGCCACCGAGTTCGCGGTGCAACAAGTCGAGCGCTGCGTCATAGAGCACCCCGTTCAGCTTCCCTTCCGCATCGCGCCCGAGCTTTCCGCCCTCGATGACCGTATGATGAATCAAGCCGAGCCGCTCGAGTCCTTTCGAGTTGACGACGGCCACGTGGCGGCACACCCGCTTCAAGACGACGGGACGGTCCGGGATGACCGCATCGATCATCTCGCGCGTCGGCATCTCGCCGAGCAGCCGATCGTTGAACCCTTCCGCGACGATCCAATCATCCCCGCTCGCCTTTTGTTTCATCGTCTCAAGCAACGCGTTCAAATCGGTCGTCTCCGTCGCATCGACCCGATCGAGCGCTTCCCCGTATCCGATTAAATGGATATGTGAGTCTGTGAACGCCGGATAGACGCTCTTTCCTTCAAGATTGACGATGTCCTGAATACGCCCCGCATATGTACGGCGCAGCTGCCCTTCTTCCCCCATCTTCAGGATGCGGCCATGTTCGACATACATCGCCCGACTCATCTCGCCTTCTTTATTCAACGTATAAATCTTTCCGTTCACCCATAACGTTCCCATCACATAACTCCTCCTCGATTCAAAAAAGATTGACGTCTACGTTAATTCCCGTTTACGTCAATCTTCATGCATAGATTATTTTCGAAGCAATTCTTGGTGCTCGATTCCCTTTTCGACACGTTGACGAATCTGACGCGGCGCCGCTTCATCGAAACGGCCGAGTACGCGCTCGCCGATTTCGACGGCCGTCCCATACTCCCCGTGCAAGAACTTGTTCTCAGCGAGCGTCAAGGCGATGTGCACCTCGTTGTCACGACGGCGATAGCGGTTCGCATACTGTAACAGCTGTTCGGCGTACGTGACTTGACGAAGAAGCGCCTTGACCCGGTCCCGGAAGTTGTCCATCGTCTCTTCGATGTCGTGGCTCAAGCCGACGATGTACGTCATGTTGAAAGGCGCCTTCTCGAACTGCTCATCGAGCGACTGGACACTCTTTTGCAGTTGGCGCATGTCGTTCATCAAATCGTTCGGCACGACCGGCATCGCGCTCTTGGCGAGAAGACGACGATGGGCGGACAGTTCACGTTTCCAGCCTTCGAGCTTGTTGCGCACTTCGAGTTCTTCTTTTCGGAGCGAGTTCGTGTTGTCGATAAACCGTTCATGCATGGCCGCGAATTGATCGAGTGACCGCTTCGCTTCCTGCACTTTCGATTTAACGAGGCTGAACGGAAGCATTTGGGCGCTGAGCGCTTGCTCGATGTCATGGACGTTCGCCGAGAGCGTCGTCCGTTCCCGTTCGAGCTGCTCGAACTCTTCGCCGACCCGGGCGTTAATCTCATAGTTACTGATTAGGCGAGACATCTCTTCGTTCAATCGCGTCATGAGTTCTGTTGTCTTCTCATCACGTTCACGGACGGTCGCGAACTCTTTTTTCACGTATTGGCGCGCGTCGATCTCGGTGCGGAACGCTTCGAACAGTTGATCGATATCCGAGCTCAATTGTTGCATGTCCGTCTCGAAATGGTCGAACTCGAGCCGTTCGATGCGTTCCATAAGCGCTTGACGTCGGTCTTCCGCCTGTTCGATTTCTTCCATTAAACCGAGCGGTTCAAGGGCGTATCCGTCCATCTGCATCTCTTTGTGGCCCGAACGGAGCTGGTTGAGTTGCTGTCGTAAGTCGACTTGAACGGTCCGAACGAACTGCGGGATGACACCGACGAGTTCACGAATGTGCGTCACTTTCGCCGACAAGTCTTGTCCCGCCAAGAACGCCTCTGACACTTGCCCAACTTGTTTGAGCGTCATCATCTCGTTACGCTTCGCCTCGGCTGCTGCAATCTCGGCTTCGACGAGGTGATACGTCGGTCCGAACGCATTGTTTTGTGAGACGAGCGTCTTTCTTAGCTGGTACAGCTCTTTCTCGTCTTTTTTGACGATGTCGAGAAGCGACGAATGGTGTTGATTGAACTCATCCATCTCGTCGAGCATGGCGTGCACCATCGACTCGAGTTCTTCAATCAACTGTTCCGTCGCGTCCAAGTCCGATTTCACTTTCAAGAAGCGGTACTTATCGAGATCTTCTTCCGACCGATAAAGCGATTCATCGATTTGGCCGGTATGGACGCTGACGAGCTCGTCCCACGACTGATGCCAGCGATCGAACTTCTCTTTTGTCTCGCCTTCCATCGGCCACTGCTTAAACTTTTGAAGCTCGGCCGGGATACTCGCACTGAGAATACTTTGTTTGCGAATATCCAAATCATCAATTTTTTGGTAATACTTTCTTCGAATGAGCATACTAGCGAGCATGGCCCCTAGCGCGATGACGATGATTCCAATTAAAATCCCGTATAATCCGTAATCCATCTTTGTCACAACCTCCAAGCCGCTTTCATGGACTTATGTATCGTAAAGAAGAAAATGATGTATTTTATAAGTATAGATATACTTAATCATATTATACAACTGTGGATTTGCATAGGTTTTCCAATGGTTTGACGTGAGAATGTTGCGCGCTCATAAAAACGTTTCGGAAGACAAATTGAAAAAATGCGTGTACGATGATGCATATCTGAGCTTGTATTCATATAGGAGGGAATCATATGTTTCAAACGACTGCTTACTCTGGCGACTTGGCCGCCGGCTATGAACTGCTGAACAAACAACTCGCTGCACTGTTAGAAGGCGAAACGAACGAAGTCGCGAACCTCGCCAACGCGAGCGCGCTCCTTAACCAATTTCTAGATCGGATCAACTGGGTCGGCTTTTATATGAAGAACGGCGAAGACGCGCTCATCCTCGGGCCGTTCCAAGGACTCCCCGCTTGTGTCCATATCGCGTTCGGGAAAGGCGTGTGTGGAACAGCCGCTTCGACACAAGAGACGCAACTCGTGGCGGACGTCCACAAGTTCCCAGGGCATATCGCCTGTGACGCCGCATCGAACTCAGAGATCGTCGTCCCGCTCGTGCGTGATGGCGAGACGATCGGCGTGCTCGATATCGACAGCCCCGAGTTCGATCGCTTCTCAGAAGTCGACCGTCAAGGCCTCGAGCAATTTTGCCAGACATTACTTCGCTTCATCTGATTGACAAGCCGTTTTATTCATCGTATACTATTTTTTGTGCATGAAATGACGATAGCAGTCATCGACAGACGTATCCACCTTTCGGGCCTCGACTTTGTCGGAGGAGCATCTCGTAGCTTCGCTATCAAGTGAAGGTGCTTGAACCTTGAAAGGGGCGTCACCCGTCTTTGACACCGTTGTTCTTTTGTGCAAAATACATGAACAACAAGGAGGAGTCCAAACATGGCTCGTTACACAGGTCCAGCTTGGAAACTCTCGCGTCGCTTAGGCATCTCGCTTAGCGAAACGGGTAAAGAATTAGCAAAACGTCCTTACGCACCAGGTCAACACGGAAATGGTCGTCGTAAAATCTCTGAATACGGTCTTCAGCTTCAAGCGAAGCAAGCACTCCGTCACATGTACGGAATCAACGAGAAGCAATTCCGTCGCATCTTCAACGATGCAGGGAAAATGCAAGGAATTCACGGTGAGAACTTCATGTTCTTGCTCGAGTCACGCCTTGACAACCTCGTTTACCGTATGGGTCTCGCTCGCACACGTCGTGGAGCGCGCCAACTCGTCAACCACGGTCACATCCAAGTTGACGGTTCACGTGTAGACATCGCGTCTTACCGTGTAAAACCAGGTCAAGTCATCTCAGTTCGTGAGAAGTCTAAAAACTTCAAAGCGATCGCTGAAGCGCTCGAAGTAGCACCAGCTACAAAAGACTACGTCACGTTCGATGCTGAAAAGCTCGAAGGTACGTACGTACGTCTTCCTGAGCGCGCTGAGCTCAACGACCAAATCAAAGAGCAATTGATCGTCGAGTACTACTCACGTTAATGCTTTTATCCCCTTTCCCGCCTCGGCAGGAAAGGGGATTTTTCATTTCTTTAAAATCTGTTCACGAATCCGGCCCATCTGCGTATCGAGAGCATCCGCCATGTTCGCCGCCTCGGTTAGCTCGACTCGGGACGACTCAGGGATTTGCTGCTGATACTTGTATTGGAGTTTATGTTCCGTCGCCGCCCAAAAGTCCATCGCCAGTGTCCAGATTTGAATCTCGGCCGGCACCCAGATGACGCGCTCGGCCAAATATACTTTCGTCCGGACGATGAGATGGAGGCTCCGGTATCCGCTCGGCTTCGGATGCTTGATGTAATCTTTGATTTCATCGATTTGAAGGTCGTCCCGCTTCTTCAAATGGTATAGAATCGCATAGATGTCGTCCCGGAAACTCGTGACGATGCGGACACCGGCGACGTCATGCACGTGATCCCAAAGCGCGTCCACTTCGAGCGGCAATTCTTTTTGCTTCATCTTCCGGACGATGGACGGAAGTGTCTTCATTCGCGTCTTCACATGCTCGATTGGGGAGTAGCCGAGCCGCGTCTGCCAGTCGAGATCGATGATGCCAAGATCGCTCTCGAGCTCGGTGATCGCCATCTCGTAATAACGGAACCGCTCCCGCCAATGATGAAACTGCTCGCCGAAAAACTCTTCGATTTCCATAGTCTCTCCTCCTCTTTTCTCTTTCCATCGTACCAAACAAACGTACGTTCCATACATAAAAAACCGTCCATTCTCGTAACGTGACGAGAATGGACGGTTGCATCAGACGTGGCGAATGACGAAGTATTTTTTCTTACCACGACGGATGATCGTGAACTCACCGAGCGTATCGGCGCGTGTCACCGTCTTATCGAGCGCTTGTTCACGCTCGCCGTTCAAATAGATGGCACCGTTTTGCACGTCTTCCCGTGCCTGACGTTTCGATTGGACGATCCCCGCCTCAACGAGAAGGTCGACGAGGTTACGCTCACCATCGAGTTCGTACTGCGGCATCCCTTTGAACGCCGCGTCCATGTCTTCCGGTTTCAGTGTCGCGAGGTCTCCGCTGAAGAATGCGTTCGTGATTCGCTCAGCCTGTTCAAGACCGGCTTCCCCGTGGACGAGCTTCGTCATCTCTTCGGCGAGACGGCGCTGGGCAGCACGTTTCTCCGGAGCAGCTGCAACTTCTTCCGCGAGCGCATCAATCTCTTCGTGCGTCATGAACGTGAAGTATTTGATGAACTTGATGACGTCGGCGTCATCGACGTTAATCCAAAACTGGTAGAACTCGTACGGTGTCGTCTTGTCAGCATCGAGCCAGACCGCACCGCCAGCCGTCTTCCCGAACTTTTGACCGTCCGACTTCGTGACGAGCGGCACGGTGAGACCGAACGCCTTTTCTTGATGACCGAAACGGCGGATGAGTTCGAGTCCAGCTGTGATGTTCCCCCACTGGTCGCTCCCACCGACTTGAAGGCGGCAGTTCTCTGTTTCGTATAACTTCAAAAAGTCGAACGATTGCAACAACATGTATGAGAATTCCGTGTACGAGATTCCGTTTTCCAATCGTGAATCGACTGAGTCTTTCGCGAGCATGTAACTGATCGGGAAATGCTTTCCGACATCACGTAAAAAGTCGATAATCGATAGTTCCGCCGTCCATTCGTAGTTGTTTCGGATCGTGATCGGGTTCTCCCCTTCTAACGGGAGGAAACGGCTCAATTGATCTTTGATGCGGTCCGAGAATTCTTTGACCGTGTCGAGCGTGTTCAGTGACCGTTCGTCCGAGCGTCCAGACGGGTCGCCGATCATCCCCGTCGCTCCACCGACGAGGGCGATGACTTGATGTCCCGCCTCTTGAAAACGTCTGAGCGTCAAAATCGGCAACAAGTGCCCGATATGGAGCGAATCCGCTGTCGGGTCAAATCCCGTGTAAAGCGTCGTCGGCTTCTTCAACTGTTCTTTCAATCCTGCTTCATCCGTCATTTGGTTGACGAGTCCTCGAAATGCTAAATCATTCAATAATTCCATTTGTCCCACTCCTTCGATTGACATAAAAAAACGCCCCTTCTCATATCGAGAAGGGACGGAGATTCCGCGGTACCACCCTAATTGCCACAGCTGTGGCCACTTTACATGAGAGATAACGGTCTCGACCCGGCCGAACGGCATGCTCCAAAAGTGTAATTCATCAGTTGACATTGGCTAGTTCACAGCATCCACTAGCTTTCTGGACAAGCGGTCCACCGACTACTTCGCTTTCTTCATTGCATCGATATAATGACTATGCCATTCATTTTATAAGTTTGGTTTCCACGTTGTCAATAACAAGATTGAAACTTGCAACGAAAGGTCGATTCACGATAAGGTGGGGAAAGACTTGTGCTATAATCGAATATATTACTGTCTGCAATCGATTTACACCATATGAAGGAGGCTGTCATGCTGCAAAAGATTCGAGACTTATGGAACAATCCAACGTCCTTGAAAGCCCGCCGTTATGCCAATGTATTTTACGATGTGTCGTGGAACGTACTCCTGCTCACGATCATCTCCGTTGTCCTCATCGGTTTTTTAGGCGCCGGAATCGGCGCCGGGTATTTCGCATCGCTCGTCAAGGACATGCCAACCCCTGCCTATAAGACGATGACGTCCCAAATCAACACGTACTCGTCGACCTCTGACATTTACTTCGGAAGCGGAGAACGGATCGGGAACTACACGACCGATGAAGTGCGTACGCCGATTCCAGTCGATAAAGTATCGCCGTTCGTCATCGACGCGTTGTTAGCGACCGAGGACGTCGAGTTTTACGAGCATGACGGGGTCGTCCCGAAAGCGACGCTCCGTGCCATCTTGCAAGAAGCGACCGGTTCAGAAGAGCGGACCGGCGGCTCGACACTCACCCAACAGCTCATCAAGAACCAGATGTTGACGAACGAAGTGTCGTTCGAGCGGAAAGCGAAAGAGATTTTGCTCGCGCTACGCCTCGAAAAAGCGATGGATAAAGATGAGATTTTGAACGCCTACTTGAACGTCGTCTCGTTCGGACGCAACTCGATGGGACGCAACATCTCCGGGATTGAAGCAGCGTCTCGCGGCGTATTCAACACGTCGGCAGAGAACTTGACACTCCCGCAAGCGGCATTCCTTGCCGGGATTCCGAAAAACCCGTTCCTCTACACGCCATATTATCAAGGCGGAGTCATTAAAGAAGACGTCACCGCCGGCATCAACCGGATGAAGACGGTACTGAATCGAATGTACGTCGCCGGGAAAATCACACAAGAAGAATATGATGCGGCGTATAACTACGATATCACGCAAGACTTCATGAAGACACAATCGAAGCCGCGCGACCGTTATCCGTATCTCGTCGACGTAGCGGAACGTGAGGCGCTCGCTATCGTGACGAACCACTTCTTACAAGAAGACGGAATCAACCTGAACGACCTCGGACCAAACGAACGGAACGAAGTCCGTTCGACTTACGGGAAACGGGCGCACAACGCGCTCCGTCAAGGCGGTTATAAGATTCACTTGACGCTCGATAAGCAAATCCACGAATCGATGCAGCAGCCGGCTAAAAACGCGAATAACTTCGGACCGAACCAAAATGCGGACGGGACGAGCTATCCGGAACAGACCGCTGCGGTCATGCTCGAGAACAAGACGGGCCGTGTGCTCGGCTTCGTCGGTGGACGCTATATTAACGGAAAGACTGAAGAATATAACCACGCCACGCAGATGACTCGTCAAATCGGATCGACCGCAAAACCGATTCTCGTTTACGCGAATGCGATCGAGGCAGGCATGATCACACCTGCGACGACGATTATCGACGAAGAATACTTCTATCAATATGATTACAGCGAACGGAAAGACCCGGTCAACAACGAAGGGAAAACGTACCGCGGCCCAGTCACTGTCCGCGACGCGCTCAAACTATCATTGAACGTTCCTGCCGTCAAAATTTATGAAGAACGGAACCAAATGGAGGCTGACACACAGAAACTCATCGATATGGGCATCGGCGTATCGGATACGAACCGAAAAGCCTCCTCGATGGCACTCGGTGTCGGTGAAGTCAGCCCGGTCAACCTCGCGTCGACGTATGCGATGCTCGCCAACTACGGCGAACACGTAAACCCGTACTTCGTCGATAAAGTCGAGTTCCAAGGCGAGATCATCTTTGAGGCCCAGCCTGAGAAGAAACGGATTTACTCCGATCGCACGGCCTACCTCGTCGTCGACATGTTGCGTGACGTGTACACGTCAGGTACGGCGACGTACGCCAAGTCACTTTTGAACGCCCCGGGCGACTGGATGGGTAAAACCGGTACGACACAATTGAAACGAGATTCGTATCTCGTTGGCTCGACGCCAGACGTCACACTCGCAGTCTGGTCTGGTTACGATAACCAAAAACTCGGGATGACCGATGCTTACCCATACGGCCCATACTACCAGCGGACGCAACGGATTTGGTCACAAATCGTGAACCGCGTGTATGCGGATAAGCCGGAGACGTTCACGAACGCACGCTTCACGCAACCATCTAGCGTGACGTCAAAAGACTTCCAAGACTCTGGAACGTTCTCAGAGAAGAAGAAAGTCGAAGAGAAGAAGAAGGAAGAGGAAGCGAAGAAGAAAGCAGAAGAAGCGAAAGAAAAAGCGGAAGAGGCCAAGCAAGAGGCGGAAGACGCGAAACGCGAAGCTGCTGAAAAGCAAGACGAAGAAGCAAAGAAAAAAGCAGAAGCTGAGGCGAAGAAGAAGGCAGAAGACGCGAAAAAGGCGGAAGAAGAAGCCAAGAAGAAAGCCGAGGCTGAAAAGAAAGCGCAAGAAGAAGCGGATGCCGAGGCAGACGCGGACGAATAAGCAAGACGAAAAGGTCGACACCGCGGTGTCGACCTTTTTTTCAATCAATCTTCCATTGTCGATAAATCACCTGTCTCAAGGTTCAATTCCCATGACTTCAAGACACGACGCATAATCTTACCGCTGCGCGTCTTCGGCAACTTGTCTTTGAACTCGATTTCCCGAGGTGCCGCATGCGCCGCGAGCCCCTCTTTGACGAACTTTTGAATCTCTGCCTTCAACTCATCCGACGGCTCATAGCCTTTCCGGAGCGCGATGAACGCCTTGATGATTTCACCGCGGACCGGGTCTGGTTTCCCGATCACGCCTGCTTCGGCGACAGCCGGATGCTCGACGAGACGACTCTCGACCTCGAACGGTCCGACACGCTCGCCTGCCGTCATAATGACGTCGTCGACACGGCCTTGGAACCAGAAATACCCGTCCTCGTCCATATAAGCCGAGTCACCCGAGACGTACCAGTCGCCCCAGAAGTAGCTCTCATACTTTGCATCGTTCTTCCAAATCTTGCGCATCATCGACGGCCATGGCGTCTTGAGTGCCAAATTGCCCATCCGATGCGGCGGGAGCGGTTGTCCACGGTCATCTAAGATGGCCGCCTCACAGCCAGGGATGGCTTTCCCCATCGAACCCGGTTTGATGTCCATCGTCGGATAGTTGCAAATCATCATCGCCCCGGTCTCGGTCATCCACCACGTATCATGAATACGTAACCCGAACGACTCGTTGCCCCAGCGGATGACTTCCGGGTTGAGCGGCTCACCGACCGAGAGGATATGACGGAGTGACGACAAGTCGTACTTCGCGAACGCCTCATCCCCGGCTCCCATGAGCATCCGAAACGCCGTCGGAGCGCTATACCAGACCGTCACGCCGAAACGTTCGATTACCGAGTACCAAAACTCCGGATTGAATCGCCCGCCAACGATTACGTTCGTCGCACCGTTTAAAAACGGGGCGAAGATGCCGTAACTTGTGCCCGTTACCCAGCCTGGGTCGGCCGTGCACCAATACACATCTTCCGGTTGCAAGTCGAGCACCCATTTCCCTGTCATCAATTGTTGAATCATCGCGTTATGGACGTGCAACACGCCTTTTGGTTTCCCTGTCGAGCCAGACGTATAATGAAGAATCATCCCGTCTTCACGGTCGACCCACGTGATGTCGAGCTCCGTCGTGGCGTTTTGCGCCAGCTTACGGTAATCAATCACTTTCCCTGACTCGTTCACGTCATCTCCGACGATGAGAATCGTCTCGAGGTGCGGCAACTGGTCGACCGGAACACGCGGTAACAACGCCTCGGTCGTCACGATGACTTTGGCTTCAGCGTCAAGCAGGCGGTCGTGTACCGCCTGTTCCATGAACGCCTCAAACAACGGGCCGACGATGGCACCAAGTTTAAGTGTACCGAGTAAAATAAAATAAAGTTCTGGACTCCGCGGCATGAAGATAAAGACTCGATCGCCTTTCTCCACCCCAACCGATTTCAGAACGTTTCCGGCCCGATTGCTTTCTTGTTTCATGTCAGCGTACGTATAGCGCTCTTCTCGATCCCCATCGAAGTAGAGCAAGGCTAGTTTCGTCGCGAGTTCCCCTTCTGCGTGACGATCGATCGCCTCATACGCCATGTTGACATTTCCGGTCAAATTCCAAGACAATAACGCTTCTGCTTGCGTCCACTCGAACGACTGACAAACATCTTCATACGACGCCAATTGATGTTCCCCTGATAACGCTTTCAATTTTTCCATCGTTAAAGATTCGCCTCCCCTGTAATGAATGGTATAACCACTTTCAGTATAGTGTTAATATTATGACAAATCAATGAATTTCCAAAAACTCCAAAACGGAGTGAAACTCGTCCGATGAAAGCGCTATAATAAGAAGTGGAAAAGGTGGTGACTCCATGGAAAAACAGTATCATTCAAAAGTGTGGGAAACCTCACTCGGAGCCGTAATCATCGATGGACCGATTGAGAGTGACGTTCTTGCGACGTATCGCCTCGACGAAGGATTGACGGCGTTCCGGGAGCCGGAAGACCAACATAAGGCGCTCGTCGAAATCGCTGCCTTGAAAGAAGGCCGGATCATCGTCGCCCGGGTCGATGAGTTGATTATCGGCTATGTGACGTACTTATATCCAGACCCGTATGAGCGCTGGAGCGAAGGGAACGACCCATACATCCTCGAGCTCGGAGCGATTGAGGTCAGCCCGCGCTATCGCGGCCAACGCATTGGCAAACAGTTGCTCGAAGTGTCGATGATGGACCCGCATATGGATGACTTTTTGATTTTGACGACAGAATATTATTGGCACTGGGATTTGAAAGGAAGCGGGCTATCGATTTGGGACTACCGGAACGTGATGGAGAAGATGATGAATCACGGCGGGCTCGTCTTCTTCCCGACCGACGACCCAGAGATCGCCTCGCATCCGGCCAACTGTCTCATGGCACGAATCGGCAAGAACGTCCGCCAAGAATCGATTGACCATTTCGACTCGCTCCGGCTCCGCCGCCGGTTCATGTATGACTGAGGAGGGCTACGATGCTGATTGAACAAATGATGAATCGCCACGTCGTGACGATTCAACCGACGAATACGATCGCCCACGCGGCAAAGCTCATGCGTGACCATAAAGTGCGTCACCTCATCGTCACGAATCCGGCCCGGCAAGTCATCGGAATCATTGGACAGTTCGAGATGAGCGGAGCGACGAGCGTGTTCCATCCGGAGAGTGAGAGCGCCGACTTTCAAAACCCGGTGTCGAGCATCATGCGGACCGATCTTGTGACGGCACACCCGGCCGACTTTTTCGAAGATGCGGCCGCGCTGTTCTATGAACACCGGTTGACGTGCCTTCCGATCGTCGAACGAGGCAAACTCGTCGGTGTGTTGACCGAGACCGATTTACTTCGTTATTTCGTTCAGCTGACCGGTGCCATTGAGCCGAGTTCGCAAATCGAGATTCTTGTCGAGAACACGACCGGCACGCTTGAGAAAGTGACGCGCCTTCTCGCCAAGACGAACGTCAACATCATCAACGTCTTCGTCCACCCGACGGAAGACCCGTATAAACGGATCATCTCGTTCCGGGTCCAGACGATGAACCCGCTCCGCATCATCGAACGGTTGAAACGAGAAGGCTATGACGTGCTCGGGCCGGAGATGTCGCAATGAGACCGGCTTACATATTCGGGGAAAACGAGACGTCGTACCGTTTCCATGCGGACCACCCGTTCAACCCGATTCGTTTAGAGCTGACGACTTCGCTCTTGACGACAGCGGGAAAACTGTCACGTGATGAATGCATCGCCCCGCCACTCGCTTCGATTGAAGACTTGGCGCTCGTCCACGACCGCGATTATATCGAGGCGGTCCAAGCGGCGGCAGCCGGCACGCTCACCGGGCTAAAAGCGAACAAGTTCGGGCTCGGTACGGAAGATACCCCCATTTTCCCGACGATTCACGAAGGGGCGGCCCGCCTCGTCGGTGGGACGATGCTTGCGCTCGACCTCGTCGCGAGCGGGAAAGTCGAACGCGCCTTTCACGTCGGAGGCGGACTACATCACGGCATGCAGCGGAAGGCGTCCGGTTTTTGCGTCTATAACGATGCGGCCGTCGCCATCGCCCACGTCCGTAAGCAGTATGGTATGCGGGTGCTTTATGTCGATACTGACGCCCATCACGGGGACGGCGTACAGTGGCTGTTTTATGACGACCCGGACGTCATGACGCTCTCGATTCATGAGACCGGACGCTACTTGTTCCCTGGCACAGGTGCCGTCACCGAGCGTGGGAACGGGAGCGGATACGGCTACAGTTGGAATGTCCCGGTCGACGCCTTCACGCAGGACGACTCGTTCCTTCATTGTTATGAGACGGTGTTACGCGAGGCGTGCGCTTGGTTCAAGCCGGACATCATTTTGACGCAAAACGGGGCCGACGCACATGCGTTCGACCCGCTCACCCACCTCGCCTCGACGATTCGGACGTTCGAGCAAATCCCGCAAATTACATCCCGGCTCGCCGATGAATATACAGAGGGACGGCTCGTCGCCCTCGGCGGTGGTGGTTATGACTGGTTCAGAACCGTGCCACGCGCTTGGGCGCAAGTGTGGGCCGGTCTGACACGCGAGGCACCCTATCATGGTGACATTCCGGCCGATTGGATTGCGCAATGGCAGCATCGGGCCGATCAACCGTTACCGACGCGATGGGACGATACGACCTATTCGTTCGACCACATCCCACGGCGCCAGCAAATCGAGGAAAAGAACTGGGAAGTGACGAAACGGGCGTTCTGGCCGTTCATCTCCAACGACCGTAAATCACTCTACTTATAAAAAACACTGAATCCCGTCGACCGGGCTTCAGTGTTTTTTCGTTCAGTCGTTTCGTAACGAGTCGCGACGTTCGATGCGGTGTGGCAAGACGACGTTCTTCTCTTCAATCTCTTCCGCGTTCAAAATCTTCGTCAAGAGACGCATGGCGACGGCACCGATGTCATACATCGGTTGGACGACCGTCGTCAATTTCGGACGAATCATCGTCGCAAGACGCGTGTTATCGTGGCCGACGACTTCAAAGTCGTTTGGGACCGAGAAGCCCGCGTCTTGAATTGCATGGATGACGCCGAGCGCCATCTCATCCGTTCCAGCGAAGATGGCTTTCGGGCAATCGTCACGCTCAAGCATCTTCTGCATCGCTTCGAGGCCCGAGGCGTACGTGTAGTTACCGAGGATGACGTCGTTCTCCTGGAACGGAAGACCGGCATCTTCAAGTGCCCGGCGATAACCGGCGAACTTCTTCTCGCCGTTGATTTGTTGCTCGAGCGGGCCAGTGATGAAACCGACTTGTTTGTGGCCGTGGCCAATCAACATCTCGGTCGCGTCATATGCCGCCTGCTCATAGTCGATATTGACCGCCGGCAGGTCATAGCCTTGGTTCAACGTCGCGGCCAAGACGATTGGAACCGGTGATTTCTTGAACTCTTCGACGAGATCTTCGTGAAGACGGCCGCCCATGAAGATGATGCCGTCGACTTGTTTCCCGAGAAGCGTGTTCAACAAGTGAATCTCTTTATCCCGGTTCGCATCCGAGTTCCCGAGGATGATGTTGTACTTGTACATCGTCGCGACGTCTTCGATACCGCGCGCAAGGTCGGCAAAGAAAATGTTCGAGATATCCGGTACGATGACGCCGACCGTCGTCGTCTTCTTGCTCGCAAGACCACGTGCGACAGCGTTCGGACGATAACCGAGACGGTCAATCGCGTCCTGGACTTTCTTACGGGTCGTCGGTTTGACGTTCGGGTTTCCGTTGACGACACGAGAGACGGTCGCCATCGATACCCCGGCCTCTCGTGCGACATCATAGATCGTTACATTGTTACTATTCATTAAAACTCCTCCTACAAGCAATGATTTTCAAACGATTTTCAAAAAACGTGTCAAAAAAGGAAGACAGGTATCTGTCATCATTTTACCCTGTCTTCACGCCATATAAAACGTTTCCAATTGGAAAGCTTACTTTTTTACCAAATCAAGTTGAGGGAATTGTGTCGTCAATCCGTTCACAAATTCATCAAACTGGTCGAAATCGAGCTGTTGCTGGGCATCGGACAAGGCGATGGCCGGATTCGGGTGCACCTCGACCATGACACCGTCGGCCCCGACAGCAAGTGCCGCCTTCGCAGCCGGAAGCAACAAATCGCGGCGCCCGGTCGAATGGGTGACATCGACCATAACCGGCAAATGTGTCTCTTGCTTCAAAATCGGCACGGCCGTGATATCGAGTGTGTTGCGCGTCGCCCGTTCATACGTCCGGATGCCGCGCTCACAAAGGATGATTTGATGGTTCCCGCTCGCCATGATGTACTCCGCTGCATAGATGAATTCTTCGATTGTAGCCGACAGCCCGCGTTTCAAGAGCACGGGTTTATCCGTCTTCCCGACTTCTTTTAGTAAATCGAAGTTCTGCATGTTGCGGGCCCCGACTTGGATGATGTCCACGTATGGAAGCGCCGATTCGACCGCACCCGGCGTCATGATTTCAGAGATGACTCGTAAATCGTGACGGTCGGCCGCTTGTTTCAACAGCTTGAGCCCGTCAAAGCCGAGCCCTTGGAAATCATATGGCGACGTCCGTGGCTTATACGCGCCACCGCGCATAATCTTCACACCGGATAAGGCGAGTTTCTCAGCGACGGCGTTCACTTGTTCGAATGATTCGACGGCACATGGCCCCGCAATCAATTGAGGGCGTCCGTTGCCAATCGTCGCCCCGCCAAGCGTGACGACCGTATCCTCGGCTTGACGTTTCCGTGAGACGAGGAGCGTCTTATCGCGGTCCTCCCCTTGCAACTCGGCAGACGCTTTGAACATCTCTTTAAATAGATGTTGAAGACGTGGCGTCTCAAAAGGACCTCGATTCTCGGCCGCAATAAAATCGAGCATCTCGCGTTCGCGTACGGGATCGTATCGTTCGACGCCTTGAAGGCGTTTCACTTTACCAATCTCGACCGCGAGTTCTCCTCGGCGACTGAGCAAATCAAGCATTTCTCGGTTCAATTCATCCATTTCACGACGTAATCGGTTCAATTGATCTTGTGGACTCATAATTACCCTCTCATTTCTAAGCCGTTCTTTCCAGAAACCTAATTATATCGAATTTCTCCCGCTTTGTCATAGACAAATGGTCGCCGACACAGATTCCACAAAAAAATACCCAGGAGACCTGGGTATCACCGTTTATTTCTTGCCATTCTTCAAATCTTGTTTCAACTCTTTGAGTTCTTGTTTCGACTCGTCATCGAGCAAATCTTTAACCGGTGCTTCAAACTCCGATTCATGGTTCGTTGACTCGTCACGACTACTTTCCGGTTTGGCCTGTTCTTGTTTCTTAGCTTGACCAGAAGATGAGTCAGTTTGCTTCGAATCATCTTTCGTTGCTTCGTTCGATGTCTCGTCTGCCGCCCGATCGAGTTGCTCTTTCACTTCCGCCTCTGCTTCAGCGACGAGTTGGTCGGCCTTCTCCATCGCCTCTTCAATCGACAGTTCATCTTCGTCGACCTGCTGTTTGAGCTCGGCCGCTTCACGGGCTTTGTCCTTCACGAGGTTAAGGACCGGTGCCGCTTTCTCAAGAAGTGGAGCCGACTTGTCGCTCGCGACTTTAATCCATTCTCCTACGACCGGTTCGGCCTTCTTACGGACTTCTTTCGATTTGACCGTCAAACGCTCACGTGATGTGGCCGTCTTCTCATCAAGGTACGTCCGTACTTCACGTCCACTCTTCGGCGACGTGAGAAGCGCGACCGCCGCCCCGATGACTCCTCCAAGTACGACTCCGGCTAAAAAGCCTCCGCCTGATGACTGTTGTGTGTGTTGTGAATTGTTTTTATCGTATGTCATGTGTGCGTTCCTCCTAGAGATGATTAAGATTTTAATGTGTCATCCGTTGCGACGACACCCGGTGAGACAGACGGTGTTTCTTCCTTCCGTTCACGTCGTCCACGACGACGCGATGGGCGTTCGTTGCCAGTCTCAGTTTTGTTTTTCTTGAATAATTCCACGGCGACCGATCCCCATCGGACCGCTTGCGCAATTTGTTCTTTGTTCTCATCGGCTGCCACGTGTACAGACGAAGACACTGTCCGGACCGACTCGGTCACTTCATTGAGTGACGTGCCGAGCTCGTCAAGGGCGTGAGCCACAGGTGCGAGCAATTCTGTTTTCTCTTCTACGTTATCCACGAGACGGTTCGTCTTATGTAAGAGCGCCGTCACTTCCATCGTAATCCCATCCAACTGTCGTTCTAAATTCTCGGTCGTGTTCGCGACGCTACCGAGTGTCCGGTTCACGTTCGATAAGACACGCGCCAAGAAAAAGACGAGTACGACAAACGCGAGTGCGGCAATCAGTCCCGCGATGCCTCCCAATGTAATTTCCATCCAATCATTCCTCCTGTTCAATAATATGGTGGTTTCATTATAGCACCATTATGACTGAAAAGATTTGTCTCAACCGTTTTCGCCATCCGGTCTGATTATTCCTTTACCCGTTTTTATGTTTTCGATTACACTAAAATAGAAAAAATTTAAAAAGTTAAGGGGTGGACGTATGAGAGATCCAAGAATCACGCAACTCGCGGATGGGTTAATCAACTATTCGGTTGAATTGAAGCCGGGGGAACGCGTGCTAATCGAGAATTTTGGAGTCGAAGAATCGCTCGTCGAGGCACTCGTCGAGAAGACGTACGAAGCAGGTGGTCATCCATTCGTCTTGTTGAAAGAGAGTCGAATCCTACGCAAGCTCTACATGGGAGCGAGCCGAGAACAGCTCGAGCTGATGGCAGACATCGAACGGAAACAGATGCAAGCAATGGACGCCTATATCGGTCTTCGTGCCGGGGACAACATCAATGAATTATCCGATGTGCCGGCCGAACAGCAAAAACTTGTCGGCGCGACGATCGGGAAAATGCACACAGAAGACCGCGTCAAAGGGACGCGCTGGGTCGTGCTCCGCTATCCGTCGCCGTCGATGGCCCAGCTCGCCGGGAAATCGACCGAGGCGTTCGAAGACTTTTACTTCAACGTCTGTACGCTCGACTACGGCAAGATGGACCGGGCGATGGACGCCCTCGTCAGCCTCATGAACGAGACCGACCGCGTGACGATTACAGGACCGGGAACGGACCTCACGTTCTCCATCAAAGACATCCCGGCCATCAAATGCTCGGGCCAAATGAACATCCCGGACGGTGAAGTGTTCACAGCGCCCGTGAAAGACTCAATCAACGGCGTCATCACGTACAACACGCCATCACCGTATCACGGGTTCACGTACGAGAACGTGAAATTGACGTTCCAAGACGGAAAGATCGTCGAGGCGACGGCAAACGATACGGACCGCATCAACGACGTGTTCAATACGGACGAAGGCGCCCGTTACGTCGGCGAGTTCGCCATCGGCGTCAACCCATACATCCAACACCCGATGAAAGACATCTTGTTTGATGAGAAGATTGATGGTAGTTTCCACTTCACACCGGGTCAGGCGTATGACGACGCTTATAACGGCAACGACTCGTCCATCCACTGGGACCTCGTCAACATCCAACGCCCGGACTACGGCGGCGGCGAGATTTGGTTCGATGACGTGTTGATTCGGAAAGACGGTCGCTTCGTCGTCGACTCGCTCTTGCCACTCAATCCAGAAAATTTGAAATAACAAAAAGCGTGCCGCCGGGGCACGCTTTTTTGCTTACAGCTTCGTCTTCTTGCCGAGCGCTGCTGACATCATCCAAATCTCTTTCTCGAGACGCTCGATGTGAGAGACGAACGTGTCCTCAATCGCTTCGTCCCCGTCCTCGAAGTTCTCCATCGCATCTTGCATCTCTTGGCGAATCTGTTTGAAGTCGCCGATGATGTCTTTGATCATCTGATCCGTCTCGGCGTGACGATCTCCTTCTTTAAGCGTCGAATGCTCTAAATACTCTTTCATCGTCGCATACGGTTCGCCGTCATTCATGAGCAGTCGCTCCGCCACGTCGTCGTAAAGTTCCGCGACGAGGTTATACAGTTCCTCTAACTTCTCGTGGTACGTGAAGAAGTGTGGCCCGCTAATATACCAATGATAGTTGTGGAGTTTCACGAACAAGAGGCCATAGTTGGCCACTTCTTTGTTTAACGTGTTCAATGCGCCTTGGCTTGCCATTCATAACATCTCCTTTTCCGTAATCAGTCGATAGTATTATTTCCGTCTTATAAGAAAATTAAACACGAAAAAACGAGCGGCCGCAGCCGCTCGCAACTTATGCTTCTTGACGAACAATCTCTTCATACTCTCGTTGATACGTCTGGATATCCCCAGCGCCCATGAACAAGAGCACGGCGTTGTCGTGTGCGCGAAGCACCTGTGTGCCGCCACGTTTCAACACGTTCGCCCCTTCGATCCGTGATTGGAGGTCTTCGATTGTGACCGTCCCTTCTTGCTCGCGAGCCGAACCGAAGATGTCACACAAGTAGATCGCGTCCGCTTCAGCGAGCGACGCCGCAAAATCGTCCATGAACGATTTGAGACGAGTGTACGTGTGCGGTTGGAATACAGCCACGACTTCACGTCCCGCGTACTTCTTGCGAGCTGCTTCGACAGTCGCACTAATCTCCCGCGGGTGATGCGCGTAGTCATCGACAAGCACTTGATTCCCGAGCGTCGATTCGCTAAAGCGACGTTTTACGCCATTGAACGTCTCGAGGCGATCTTTGACGAGCTCTTTTGGCAAGTTCTCGTAGTCGCACGTCGCGATGACAGCGAGCGCGTTCAAGACGCTATGGTTACCGTAACCCGGGATGCGGAACGTACCGTAGAAGTCGTCCCGTAGGAACACGTCAAACGTCGTGCCGCGATCGGTCGATTCAACGTTTTCAGCCCGGAAATCGTTGTGCGCACCGAATCCGTAATACACAATTGGTACGTTTGCTTGAATGTGTTGGAGATTCTCATCATCTCCACATGCGATGATTCCTTTTTTGACTTGTTTCGCCATCTCTTGGAACGCGTCAATGACATCATCGAGTCCAGAGAAATAGTCCGAATGGTCAAAGTCGATATTCGTCATGATGGCATAGTCAGGACGATAATATAGGAAGTGGCGCTTGTATTCGCACGCTTCGAAAACGAAGTTTTTAGAGTCTTCGACCCCTTCGCCCGTCCCGTCGCCAATCAAGAACGACGTCGGTTCGATGCCGCGCATGACGTGGGCCAACAGACCTGTCGTCGATGTCTTCCCGTGTGAGCCGGTAATGGCCACGCTCGTGTAATGATCCGCGAGTTCACCGAGGAACTCGTAATATTTATAGATCGTCAATCCGAGCTCGCGCGCCCGGACGACTTCAGGATGGTCGTCAGTGAACGCGTTCCCTTGCACGACGATTTGACCTTCTGTAATATTTTCAGGATCAAACGGCAGGATCTCGATTCCTTTGCGATTCAATGCTTCTTCAGTAAAAAATGCTTTTTCAACGTCCGAGCCTCGGACTTCATTATTCATATCATTTAAAATTTGCGCTAAAGGACTCATGCCCGTTCCTTTAATTCCGACGAAGTGATAACGGTTCATCTGTAAATAGCCCCCCTAATTCATTGCGGTTTGCGAAAAAATGCGACAAACCTTTGTCATTATAGCAAAACTCTAGGTGTCATGCTATTACAGATTATTGTTTTTTTGATCGAGACGCCGCTTGCGATACATCGCCATTCGGTCTTGCGGTGTCATCATGACGTTTAGCGGCGGGCCTTCTGCTTTGTAGGATACGCTAACAGCAGGCGTCAGTTCCGCTTCATCTTCTACTACAGTCTGCTCGGTGTCGGTCTGTAATGTCTTTGCAACATCCTCGACAATCGGTGCGACTTGTTCAACAGAAGTTTCCTCGACGTTGATCGGTTCGGATGACGCGGCCTCTTTCTCGTCACGGATGACGACTTTTGAAGGTGATAACTCAGTCGACCCCATAAATACCGAAGCAAATCCGCCTTCAAGGATGGATACGTCGCCAAGACCCGTCTTCTCCTCAATCTCGTCAACTGGCTCTCCTTGCGTAGCATCGAAGGTCGGTTCTTCAATTTCCGGGGAAATCGTGACCTCGTTCGCCGGCACTTCAACCAATGTCTCCGGCGCAGCTTCTGGCTCTGCTTCCAAGTCACGTTCAACGTCTACCTTTTCATCGACCGGCTCTTCCATTACCGTCGGCTCGTCAACGACGGCCTCCGGTGCAGCTTCTGGCTCGACTTCCAAGTCACGTTC
The DNA here is from genome assembly GCF_000696055.1 of Exiguobacterium sp. AB2. NCBI lineage: Bacteria > Bacillati > Bacillota > Bacilli > Caryophanales > Exiguobacterium > Exiguobacterium sp. AB2. The sequence goes on along the minus strand of NZ_JNAA01000108.1, from coordinate 59,271 downwards.
GACGTCTACCGTTTCAACGACCGGCTCTTCCATCTCTGTCGGTTCGTCAACGACGGCCTCCGGCGCAGCTTCTGACTCGATTGCCAAGTCACGTTCGACGTCTACCGTTTCATCGACCGACTCTTCTGTCTCTGTCTCCTCTTCGACCGTCTCCGGGACGACTGGGGGCGATTGCGCCCCGTGGAACAGCTCGGCCCGATTTACCGTTTCCTCGGTCGCCTCTGGTACGAACGGTTCTGCTGTCGATGCCTCTTCCACATATTTTGAATCAGCGTTCAAATCGGAGCGTGTCTCCGGCGAATGTTCAGATGGCAAATTGATTTTCGGTTTCGGACGCGCGTAGCCGTAAATCGGTGACGGGACGTCCGACGGGATGAACTCTTCTGGTGTCTCGACTTTCGGGACCGGCACCGCCTTTTTTCCTTCTTGGGACAATTCCCGGCGAATACGCTCGGCCTGTTGTTTTAATGAACGTTCATATGCATCCATACTCGATTCCTCGCTTTTTCACTCAATCCTATTTAGCAAAAAATCGGTCGAGTTTAGCGACCGATTTCAAATGCTTTCCCTACTTCATATTCGTCATCTAATACTAAAATCCCTTTTTCTTGCGGTGCGTCAGGCAAATTGAGTTCGCGGGCCGAACAAATCATTCCCTGTGACGACTCACCACGAAGTTTAGACGGACGAATGATCAACCCTGACGGCATGACCGCTCCCGGCTTGGCGACGACGACTTTTTGTCCGGTCGCGACGTTTGGGGCGCCACAGACGATTTGGACGGTCCCTTGGTCGGTCTCGACTTGGCATATCGACAATTTATCCGCATCCGGGTGTTTCTCTGCCGATTCGACGTACCCGACGACAAACTTCGGCGTGAAATCGACGCCAGAAAGATCGGCCTCGATGTTTTGCTTGCGCAAGATGACACCGAGCGTTTCAATCAGTTCTGCCGTCAATTCGACCGGCCCGTGCCAGTCGGCCACGTTAAAGTAATTGCTCGCATTAAAAATGTTGTATCCGTTCACTTTTCCATTTGTCGACTTGACGATGGCGACATCGTCTTTCCGTTCGACGATTTGGTGATGACGATCGCCTTCTCTCAATAACACCATGAGCACATCGCCGATTCCTTGACGGTTATAAAAAGCATTGATTTGCATACGTAAATACGCTCCTTCTTTCAAACTAGACACACATAGTTTAGCAGATTATGCGTCGGTTGGTGGGTTCTTTTTTCCAACAATGAAAATTGGTTCGAGTGTCCCGGCCTCATAATGGAACGCGAGCGCCGTGACGGGGATGCGTCCGTTCGTGAAAAAGTCGAACATGAGCTGTTGCATCGCATCGTAGCCGGCATCATTTTGAATGTCAGCGATGATCAACACGTCTTGGTGCGGGACACCGACGAGCATGTCCCCCTCTATCCGTCGCTCCATGACCCGTAAAAAATCATCGTTCAAGATTCGAGACGCCTCGTACCCGTCACGGGCTGCCAAGAAATAAAACGTATTCCCGGCAACCTCGTCTCGTTTCAACTCGGTCGGCAACGTCATGACGTTGTCACGCGCGATGTCCTCAAGACGCTTGCGCGTCATCGATTCAGTCAAATGGCGCTCTTCAATCAAACGATATCCGTTCCCGAAATCGAGGGCATAAAAGATTGCCGTTTCGGCCGTATGCGGTGTTGTGACGAGCGCCTCGCCTTGTTTCGTCTCTTTCGCGAACGAGGCGGCCCGGATGACCGGATAGATGTTTTTCTCATTACCAATCAGCGTGACCGACTCATCTGCCGCGAGGGCCGTTTGAATGTATTCGACGACTTCCTCGATGGCGACGACGCCACGCACTTTTGCTTTCGCGACGAGTGGGGCAAGTCGGATGTTGACGCCGACGCGATCGCTCGTCCGTTCAATGCGGAGCACTTCGTTCTCGCGATCATAAGACGTCCGGTACCCTTCCGCGAAATGACGTTCGATGTGTCGTCTCAGTTCATTCCGTTCCATGGGATCACCCTAATCCGTTCAAGAACGCTTCGACCTGTTCCGGTGTCTTCCGTTCACGGCCGACGTAACGATCGACCTCTTGCCCGTTGTTGAAAGCGACAAAACTTGGAATCCCGAAGATGTCATGCTCTTGTGCGAGTTCCATCCATTCGTCGCGGTCGACGTAATAGAACGTCCAATCGGAGAATTTTGCTTCAATCTCCGGCATGAACGGGTCGAGGAAACGACAATCGCCACACCATGTCGCCGAGAACATGAAGACGCTCTTTTCTTGTTTCGCATTCGTATACTGTTCTAAAGATGTCAATTGATTCATTTTTCACCACTCCTGTTCTTTTTTCCTCATTCATGATAGCATATGTCCGTTCTTACATTCCGCTCTCACGTTTTGCTATAATCGAGGGCGAAGACTATTAGAAAAAGGTGACGATATGACTAAATGGACGCGGGAACAATTGAACCCGGAAATGAAACATCCGCTCGAGCAACTCGTCGGCGTCGTCGGTATGCTCGCCATACTCCGTTACGGCTATTTGTTCATCGATACGGACAAGAGTCGGACCGAGATTTTAATATGGCTCGTCGTCGGCTTCGCGGTCATTTACGTTGTCGAGAAGGCGTTCAAAAAGGCGGCCCGTTATTTACCAATCGTTCGGAAACGGTTCCTCATCCCCGTCTACGTTTTGCTCCTCGCCCTCTTCTTAGCGAGCTTTCGTGTGCCCCGCGAGACGGTCGAGGCGGTTCGGCAATTTTTTGGAATCTAAAAAGCGTTTCTGCTCAAGAAACGCTTTTTTTGTGCTCAATATTCGATTTTCATATCGTTCGGCCGGATTCGGTTCATACGAGTGAGCACTTGATAAACCGCAAAGCTGAGAAGCGCCGGTCCGACGAACAGGAAGCCTGCGACGACGATGACCGTATGCCAACTGAATCCCATCGTCTCGAGCATCACGATTGGTCCGACAAGGCCACTCGTCCCCATCCCTGCGCCCGCCGCGACGCTTTCAAGTTCGAACAATAAGATGGCGATTGGTGCGAGCACGGCTCCAGCGAGCGTCGGTGGCAAAAGAATCCATGGATTTTTGACAATGTTTCCGACTTGGAGCATCGACGTGCCAATCCCTTGGGCAACGGCCCCGCCGATACCGTTATCCCGATAACTAGTGACGGCAAAGCCGACCATTTGAGCGGCACATCCGACGGTGGCGGCCCCAGCGGCGATTCCACTCAAACCGAGCATGAGGGCGATGGCCGCACTCGAAATCGGCGCCGTCAATGCGAGTCCCATGAGTGTGGCAACGACGACCCCCATGAACAGCGGCTGTTGTTCCGTCCCCCATTCAATCCACGTCCCGAGCTGCGTCATGAATAGACCGACATACTTTCCGATATACGTCGCGCTCATATAGCCGACAGCGATCGTCGTGAACGGGGTCACGAGAATATCGAGTTTCGTCGATTTCGAGACGAGTTTTGCGACTTCGACGGCGAGAAGCGTCGCCACATAGCTTCCGGCCGGTCCGAACTCATAGCCGAACGTCCCGACGACGAGCGCGGCGAACAAGATGAGCGGCGGTGCCTGCAAGGCATAGGCGATGGCGATTCCGATGGCCGGCCCGGTCAAGCTGATCGCAACGTCTCCGATGGCGATGAGCGTCGTACCGAACGGACCGATTCCCGCCTCACTCAGTTGTCCCCCAATCGTCTTTATGATCAGCCCGATAATGAGCGTGCTGAATAGACCGAGCGCCATATAACTGAGCGCCGTCACGAAATACAGCGACGGGCTTAACGTAATGCCTTTCTTCTTTAACATGGACCTTCCTCTTTTCATTGTCTTGTCAGTCGTAAAGTTTATGTCTTCACACGTTTTTTAGTATAAGCGTTTCTAGGCAAATAGCAATAAAAAAACGCCACTTTAGAAGTGACGTTCCCCTTTTAACGTGAGCCGCGCAGCGTCTCCATCGTCGAACGATCGAGTCGCTTGACGAGCGCCTTGAGAAGCGCCTTCGCTGCGTCGTAATCATCCGTATGCAAAATCGAGGCATGCGTATGGATGTATCGCGCCGCGACACCGATGACCGCCGTCGGCACCCCTTGTCCGCTCAAATGAATCCGTCCGGCATCCGTCCCGCCTGGTGAGACGAAATATTGCGTTTTGATGTTCTCGTCCGACGCCGTATCGAGCAAGAAATCGCGCATTTCCGGTGACATGACCATGACGCGGTCAAGGATTCGGATAAGCGCCCCTTCCCCGAGTTGGCCGAACTCCGTCTTGTTGCCTGACGCGTCATTGGCGGGTGACGCATCGAGTACGAGCGCGACGTCCGGTTGAATCATTTCGGCAGCCGTCTGCGCACCGCGAAGGCCGACTTCTTCTTGAACGGTCGCTCCTGAGAAGAGGATGTTCGGGTGGTCGGCTTTCGTCGTCTCCTCGAGCAACTCGATGGCGAGCCCGACACCGTATCGGTTATCCCACGCTTTCGCCATGATTTTTTTCGGATGTTTGAGCGGCGTGAAGTCGCTCGTAGGCACGGCCGGAAGACCTGGTCGGACGCCCCACGATTCCGCTTCCTCTTTCGAGTCGGCACCGATATCGATGAACATTTGTTTCATGTCCATCGGTTTATTCATCGCATCCGGTCCGAGCAAGTGCGGCGGTGTCGAAGCGACGACGCCAGGGATTTTGCCATCGTTTGTCACGATGTCGAATCGTTGCGCCATGAGCACTTGGCTCCACCAGCCGCCGAGTGGTTGTATGTATAGCATGCCGTTGTCCGTAATGCGCGTCACCATGAACGCGACCTCATCCATATGGCCTGCGACCATGATGCGTGGTCCCGCCTCGTCCCCGGTCCGTTTTCCGAAAATCGAGCCGATGCCGTCCGTCATGATTTCATCCGCATGCGGTGTGATGCGGTCGCGCACAAACTGACGGACGTCAGACTCAAACCCCGGTGCCCCCGGCAGCTCGGTCAGCGTCTTGAATAAGTCTCTCGTTTTTTGTTCCATCTGTCTCATCCCTTCAACCGTTGTGCCACCATTATATACAGAAGTTTTCATGAGATGCGAATGCTTTTCATTCCAATGGGGTACAGGTTTTGGTACGATATACATGATAGCCATAGTTCAAGGGGAGGTAGTCATATGAAGAAAAGGTATTGGTTAGTTGGAATCGGGGTCGCTGTCGTTGCCGCACTTATGACGAAGAAAGTTTTGGATGAACGAAGCTTATCGGCCGAGGACGCACTCGAATACACGAAACGCGCATTTTCTGCCAAAGGTCATGTCCAAGGGGCATGGATCTCGGCATCACCAGAAGTGTACACGTATGACGGGCGCGAGTATGACGTCTTCAAAGGCGGCATCTCGGTTCTCGAGAATGACGAAGAAAAAACGTACCAGTTCACAGTCGATTCAGAGACTGGTGCACTACTTGAATATGCGTAATCAAGTCGGCGAACACTCGCCGGCTTTTTTTGTTTAAACGTCTATAAAGAGTGGAAAAATGTAATTGGTACGTTTTAAAATCGAAAAGGAGTGATCCCACGTGAAAAAACTGATCGGTGAAGCAAATGAGCTCGTATCGCAAATGGTGGAAGGGATGGTCCATGCCCATCCTGACGTGTACGGTCGTGTCGAAGGGGTAAACGTCATCTGTCGGGCCGATGGTGCGAAGTCTGGAAAAGTCGGTCTCGTCTCAGGCGGCGGGAGCGGTCACGAGCCTGCGCACGCTGGTTATGTTGGCGATGGGATGCTCGATGCGGCGGTGTGTGGAGAAGTGTTCACTTCACCGACACCGGATATGGTGCTCGAGGGCATCAAGGCAGCGGACGGCGGAAACGGTGTCCTCCTCGTCGTGAAAAACTATGCCGGTGACGTCATGAACTTCGAACTCGCGGCCGAACTCGCTGACGCCGAAGGGATCAAAGTCGACCACGTCGTCGTCGCCGACGATGTCGCCATCTCAAACAAAGACGACCGCCGTGGTGTTGCCGGGACTGTATTCGTCCATAAAGTCGCCGGTGCGGCAGCAGCGAGCGGCAAGTCGCTCGAAGAAGTGAAAGCCGTCGCTGAGAAAGTCGCGAGCCACGTCCGCTCAATGGGGATGGCCGTCGAGCCTTGTTATATGCCGGTGAGCGGTAAACCAGGCTTCGATTTGAACGAAGAAGAGATGGAGATTGGCATCGGGATTCACGGGGAGCGCGGCGTCGAGCGCAAACCGACGACGAGCGTTGATTCAATCGTTGACGACTTACTCGATCATTTGAAACAAGAAGTCGAACCCGGCGAAGTGGCCGTCATGGTCAACGGAATGGGCGGCACACCGTTGTCCGAACTATACGTGACGTATCATTTCGTCGCCAAAAAATTAGAATCCGCCGGCTATACGCTCAAACGGAAATACGTCGGCAACTATATGACATCGCTCGAGATGCATGGTTTCTCCATCACGCTCTTGCCGCTCGACGATGAAATCACAACGTATTTAGACGCGCCTTCGGCCGCACACGGATTTAAAATTTAACAAACGAGGTGTTGATCGCATGTTAACGATTGATGGATTGAAAGAAGCGCTAAGAAACGCCCAATCAGAGATCGAGGCACATAAAGACACATTGACCGACCTAGATCGCGCCATCGGCGATGGGGACCACGGGATCAACATGTCCCGTGGGTTCGACGCCGTCTCCGCCATTCTTGATGACGACTATGAATCGTTAGGCGCGTTGAGTAAAAAAGTCGGCATGACGCTCATGGCAAAAGTTGGCGGAGCAGCCGGTCCGCTTTACGGGTTCGCTTTCGTCAAAGCCGCGACAGCGTTCGGCGATGCGACCGAGGCCGACTTCCCGCTCGTCAAGCAAGCGTTAGAAGAAGGCGCCGCCTCCATCAAGGCACGCGGAAAATCCGAGGTCGGTCAAAAGACGATGGTCGATGTATGGGAACCGTTTTTGAAGGGGTTGTCCGATTCGGACGATTACGCAGAAAAGCTCGACCGTCTCGTCCATGACACGGAAGATATGAAAGCGACGAAAGGCCGCGCTTCATACTTTGGAGAGAACTCACGGGGCACGGTCGACCCCGGTGCGATGTCGAGCGCCATCATCTTGAAAGCCATCATGAAGGAGGTCGGTTAACATCGTCGAACTCATCATCGTCTCCCACAGTAAAAAGATTGCTGAAGGGATTCAAGACTTGTTGAAAGAAATGGCGCCGGCGGTCCCAATCCATCTCGCCGGCGGACTCGAAGATGGGAGCATCGGGACCGATGTGACCCGAATCCTCGAGGCGATTGAAGCCGTCGACAAAGAGGCGCTCCTCTTATCCGATATCGGTTCGGCGACGATGAACGCCGAATTGGCAATCGATATGTATGAAGGCGATAAAGCCGTCCAGTTCTATGACGGTCCGATTGTCGAGAGTGCGTTCGTCGCGGCCGTATCATCCGGCAACGGAATGGAGCTCGAGCAAATCATGGATCAACTGAAACAAGAAGCATGAAAAAAAAGCCTTTCGGCTCTCAAGCTGTTGACGAACCCCTTCGCAAAAAGCGGATCGGTTCGTCTTTTTTGTGTTCTAAGAGATCGAGCCCCCCTAGAAAAACACAAACGGCCACCCGACGGCGACCGTTTGTGTTGCTCGTCCGACGGCGCCCCGACTCCGGCAGGAAAAGCAATCCGACGGAGACCCGGCAGCGACGCGAGTCGCGATGCGGCTCCGGGATTGCCTGTGGAAAACGTAAGCGCCGGAAGGACGAGCAATTCAATTGATGTAAGTCAACAAGCTGAGCCTTTTGGCTCTTTTTTAGCGTGGATTATCGTTTTTCTCGTAAATCGGGTTCATGTATTCAGTCGTCGAGTAGAAACGTGGCACGACGAAGAACAAGATGAGTGCTGGAATCGCAATCAACAATAACATGATTAAAACTGGTAACCAGTAAACGACTTTTTGTCCGAGCAAATCGATGTTCGCATCTGAAAACTCTGTCGCACCCTCGACTTCAGCAAGGTCCGCCGTTTCTAAAATCTTGTTTTCTGTCGCATCGAAATAATGGAACTCGGTCTTGCGTGTGATGAAGATCCCGTCACGAATCGTATCGAGTTCGACGACCGCCGCAATGATTTCATTACCGTTCGAAGACGTAAGCGTCTCTTGCTTGATAATTTCAGCCGTTCCTTCTTTGTAATCATAGTGCGTGGCTTTTAAATCCTCTTCGAGGGCGTCCAAGAACGCCTCGTTCGCCGACGGATTCAGTGGTGCGATTGTCAGAATGAAGATTACTGCAAGCAGGCTTGCCCATGCTTTTTTCAACATCCCCATGTTCCCCCTTCTTTAATTCCAATTTAGCGTCATTCCTATTGTACCAAGAAGAAAGAAAAAAGTGTGAAGAAAATGCTATTAAAATAAGAAAAAAGCGTGTCAAATTTTCGATCGGAACGCGGCTTCCATACGATAGATCGGTTGCCCCATGGCGCTAAACCGCTCTTCATACTCGGTTCTAACGTTATCGGCCGGTTCATTTACGTGAAGATCAAGTGAAATATCGGTGAAGTACATGCCGTACTGGCTCATGCTTTCGAGTGAGTATTCGAATAGACCGCGGTTATCCGTCTTGAAGTGAATCTCGCCCCCACTCGGCAATACGGCCTCGTACGTGGCGAGAAACGTCTTGTACGTCAGACGACGTTTTGCGTGACGTGTTTTCGGCCATGGGTCCGAGAAGTTCAAGTAGATGCGATCGACTTCACCGGCATCAAAATAGTCAACGAGCTGTTTCGCATCGACCGTCAAGACGCGCACGTTCGGCATCGGCGTCTCGACCAACTTTTGAACGATTGACACAGCTACGCTCTCGAACAACTCGATGGCAATGAAGTTGACGTCTGGGAATTGTGTGGCCATCCCAAAAATAAATTGACCTTTCCCGGACCCGACCTCGATATAGAGCGAGTTTTCGTTACCGAACTCCTCGTTCCACTTCCCTTTCAGCGTCTCTGGTTCGGAGATAAAAACGTGTTCTTGAGCTTGCATATAATCTTTCGCCCAAGGCTTATGGCGTAATCGCATGAAAATCCTACCTTTCGTTCATGAAATGTTCAAGTTTATTCCGACTGTGGCCCATCGAGCAAGCAGTCCCCTTGCGATTATACACGAAAACATTGTTTAATGAACGTATATCATCCTTCATAGGGAGGTTAGATTGATGAGCACGTTGGACCAATTTTTGATTTTTTATGCGGCCCCGTTAACATTTTTCGGCGCCGTCATCGCGACGTTCGTATGGGCGTTCTTTATGAAACCAGATGATGTGTGATGCATATGGAAAGGGATGACCCGATTACCGGGCCATCCCTTTTTTCGTTCATTCATCGGCTTCCTCGAGAAGTTCTTTCAACACCGCGAGACCTTCAAGCCGCTCGAGTTCACTTTGTTCCCCATAAATCGTAAGCACGGTTTGCGCGACGGCGTACCAATGCATGCGTTCATGCAACGACTGCGTCAAGTCGACGCCGTATTGACGGAACCAATCCTCCCAGCCCGCCTCATCGACGTAACTGTAGAGCACCATCGCCAAGTCGAAGGCGCGATCAGCGATAATCGCATCGTCCCAGTCGGTCAAGTACAGTTGGCCGGATTCATCTTCTAGCCAGTTGTTATGATTCAAGTCCGAATGACAGACGACGAGCTCTCGGTCGTCATCGGCCGGCTGATGGCGGGTGAGCCACTGTATGGCCTCGTCGATTATTCGGTTCGACTCATCTTGGCCGTAGGCGACACATTGCCGGAGCAAAAGCGACGACGTGACGGGTGTATGATTTAATTGCTGTAACATGAATAATAGCTCTTTCGAATGATGGATTTTTCCAAGTTGTGCCGCCACGTCCGAACGTTGCATATCGGCTGGCGACAGTTCACGACCTTCGATAAACTGTTGGGCACTGAGGACGTCACCGTTGTACATCCGTTTTGTCCATAACAATTTTGGAACGATGCCTTCGGCAGATAAAATCGCCAAGAATGGAGACGAATTTCGCTTGACGAAGATTTTTTGTTGGCGCGTCGTCGCCACGTATGCCTCGCCAGTGATGCCGCCTGCGGAGGCGACCGTCCATTCCTCGCCGAGCGCACCGATTATATCTGAATACATAGTCATCACGCTCAAATCTCATAAGAAGTTAAAAAGATACAATCACCATATTAACACGCGATAATCGTCATTGACAACGACTCGACTCGAATCTCGGCTGGATTCCGGTCAATCGGCGTAAAGCTCGCCGTCTCGCCCTGGACGAACACGTTCCAATCCCCTTCCGCATGGAACGTCACGTCTTCAAACGTCCCGTTCAAATAAACGCGGACACGTTGCCACGCATCATACGAATGGCTCGCCGTCACCTCATAGGCGATGACGCCAGGGGGAGACGGTAAAAACTTGAACTGCTCGATGACTTTTTGTCGTGTGTCATACCGGAAGCACGTATGGCGACGCCGCAGCTTGAGCAACGTTTTCACATATTCGACTTCGCAAGCACGCTCGTCGCGGAGGTCCCAGTCGAGGTGGTTGATTCGGTCTGGTGCGTTATAACTATTCTCGACCCCATGCTTCGTCCGGCCGAACTCCTGTCCGGCGTGCAAGAAGGGCACGCCTTGGGAGGTGAGGACGATGGCCGTGGCAAATCGTTGCATCCGTAGCCGTGTCGCCTCGTCGATGTCCTCGCATGCGAGCTTCAACTTGTCATACGTCGTGTGGTTGTCGTGCGCCTCGACATAATTGATCGTATATTGCGGGCTCGGGAAGCGGCCGACCGTCACGTTCGGAATTTGAACGGCACCGGTCAAACATTCTCTCAGTTCCCACTCTCGCCACTCATTACCGGAGACGAACCCACGCTCGCGGTCGTTGAACGTCGAGCCTTTGAGCGCATCCCGCATCATGTCGTTGAAGTGACCGATGCGCGGCATATGGGCCGCGTTATGCGACGTCGCTTTCATCGACGGACTGAGCGGTGTCGCCAAGTCCCACCCTTCCCCATAAATCAGGATGGAGCGATCGATTTTGTCGAGCGCGATGCGCACTTGATTCATCGTCTCTACGTCATGGATCCCCATCAAGTCGAACCGGAATCCATCCACGTGATATGCCGACGCGAAATAGGTCACACAGTCGACGATCATGCGCCGCATCATGTAGCGCTCGGACGCGGTATCGTTCCCGACCCCGGTGCCGTTCGCCACAGTCCCGTCATGTTCGTAGCGGAAGAAATAATACGGGACGAGCGCCTCGAGGGCGGATTGCTCCCGAACGTAAACGTGATTCATGACGACGTCGACAACGACCCGGAGGCCGGCGCGGTGCAAGTCGGTGACGAGCTCGGCGTACTCGGTCACGCGGGACAACGGCGCCCTCGGTTCGCTCGCGTAACTGCCTTCAATCGCGAACCAATGAATCGGGTCATATCCCCAATTGTACGGCATGCGGGTCGCCTCATCGACACTTCCAAAATCATGGACCGGAAGCAGTTGGACGTGGGTCACGCCGAGCTGTTTGATATAGTCGAGCCCGGCACTATGTCCGGCTTGTGTCGTGAGTCCCGTCTCTGCCACGCTTCCGTACAACCCTTTCATGCGGCTCGTCGATGACGGATGGCTCGTGAAATCACGGATGTGTAACTCGTAAATGACGGCATCTGTCGCTTTTCGAAGCGGCGGCCGCTCCACTCGTTCGACGCTTGAGGCGAGATGGGACTCGACATCGACCAGTACGCCAAACTCGCCGTTGAGACTGACGGCTTTCGCGTAAGGGTCGACGACATCGTTCGTCTCGACCGGCGTCTTCACGTGCAGCCGATAGAGGAGCCCTTCATATAATCGCGGAATGTCGGCATGCCAGACGCCGCGACTTTGTCGCGTCATCCGAAACCGTTCGATTTCACGGGAGGTCGTCTCATCGTGCACCGTCACCCATATCGAGAAGGCGACCGGTGACCAAATGAACGCTTCAATCGTGGTGGCACCGAAGACGAGACCGAGGGGGCCGTCATACGCATAACGCCGCTCGAACTCTTTGGTCTGGACGATCTCTCTTGGGACTGCGACGATCGTTTTATGGCCCGGGTGGAAGACGGTATAGACGGTCTCGAGCGAGACGGGCCCGCTCAATCTCACGTCCCGTTCCATCGTCCCCGTCTCGGTCCAACGTTCGTCGACAATCGTATAGTCGACAGGGCGCCCATTTTGTTCGATCTGCACTGGAATGGCTTCATATTCTGGGACGACCTCGAGCCGAATCAATTCGAACGATAATAAAGACGCTCGCTCGATTGTCGCATGTGTCGTCGTCTGTTGGTCAGGTGTGTGATGCATACGCGTTCCATCCTCTCCTACCTACTGATCCATAAATTGTCGAAACGGCATCTGAGCTGTCTGGTCTAGAAGTGTCGCCACATCTCGAATTTGTTGGGCTTTCACGATCGGGGCACGCCCGTTCACTTGTTTGAGCCACTGGTCATAGTCCGACCGTGAGATGAACTGGGTCGTGCTTGATGTAGGTACATGATCGAAATAGCCGTTCGGGGCCACCGTCACTTTCTGTAAGACCCCGTCATAGGACGGAAGAAACAGACGGACAATCTCCTCAGTTCGCGTCAAAGCGATGAGCGGATTGACTACACGGGTATTTTCCCCTTTGAGCGGCTGATGAATCCATGTCTTCTCTTTTGATATGTGATAGATGCTCCGGTCCCCTTCGAGCCATTCGACGATATAGAGATGGGACGGACCGATGATGAGATGACTCAACTCCACCGTCGCCCCGTTCCAACGGACGACCGGACGGAACATGAAGAAATGGTGTTCATTCCATTCCGTCAACATGTTCCGGTAGCCGAAGTCACGTAAAAATGCGAGCAACGGGGCGTCCGCCTCGGTCGCACCCTCGCACGCGAACTGCAACTTTTGCATCTTCTTTCGCGACGCCAACAGCGCCTGAAACTGTGAATCGGTCAACGGGGTCGGCTCGAGTTCGATGCGTTCGGTTCTGCGCCAAAATTTCCACCACGGGTTGTCGAACTCGACGACTTCGGGCGGATTCAAACGATTGAGCTCGTGCAAGCGTCGCATGCGGGCCGTATCGGACTCCACATATTCTTGGTAACGGTTATATTGGTCCAAGACGTTTCGTTCATACTTCGACGTCACGTCAAAAATTTTAATCGGGATCGCCATGTGTCCTCCTCTGAGCGTGTTAACGGGAATACGTCCACCGCTTCATAAGCAGGGGTGTGACTCGGGTTGATTCGATACAAGACGGCCGCGTCAATCGTTTCGGTAACATGGAACGTCGGTGCCATGTGCGGCACGACATGGCCACTGTCCCATTTTTTTGCGAGTGTGACGTGCGGGACGAACGTTTTTCGGTCGAGCCCCGGTACTTCATCGTGCAATCGTCCCCGCAACGTGCTCACGAACGCGGTGAGTGCAGGCGACGCTTCTGGAATGATCGTCAAGACGCGCGGACGATCCGGTCGACCGAAGAAATCAATCTGTTCGAACGTCAACGTGAACGGTCTCGTCTCATTCGCCACTTGTTTCGTGATTTCTCTCACGGCCTCGACTTGATCGTCATCGAGCGCCCCAAGAAACTGAAGCGTCAAATGGAACTCGTCCGGTCGATAGACACGGCGGTAGGAATAATAAGGGAGTACTTCCCGTTGAATGCGTGCGAACTCGTCTGCTTCTATCGGCAAGGCGATAAAATAATGTGTCGTCATCGGAATCATCCTTTCTCACGGAACCGTCTCATGCCTAAAAACAAAGCCGCTCCAAGAAGACTGACTGCGGTGTACATCCAAAATACACCAATGATGCTGTCGACTTCAATGATGATTCCGCTCAATTGGTTGAAGGCAGCCGTCGCCAAACCTGACGTGAGTGCCATATAGACGCCAATCGCCGTCGAGGTCACGTTCAGACTGACGAGGCTCCTTACGAACTGAAGCGCTACCGGGATGAGCAAGCCGACGACGAGCCCTTGGACGATTGCCAAGATCCAGACGACGAGAAGTGGCGGCTCGAGGGCGAGCCAGCCGTTTCGGATGGCCGAGATGAAGGCGGCGCCCGCGAGCACGTTCACCGTGCCGAGTTTTGCGACGATTTGATACGCGACTTTCATGAATGGGATCTCACAGAGCACGGCGACTAAAAATAATGTCCCGACGAGCGTCGTCGACCCACCGATACTCGTCACGTAAATGCCGAAGTAATAGTTGTTCGCATAAATCGGACCGAAGACGAGCATCCCTCCGATTAAAAAAGCGACGAACGGGACGTTCCACACGGCCGACCAGGCGAATGGCGCGACGGTCGTCGTCCGGGCCAACCCCGGTTCGTCGATTCGCCGCAAGATGATACTCCCAAGGACGAGGACGATCGCACTGAGGAGGAACGTGCTCGAAAGCCCCCATGGTGTGTCGGCGATTCGGCCCATCATGAACACAGCGATGGCGAACCCGGCGGAGCCATAGAGTCGAATCGCACCGTAATCGATTTTAGCGCGGGCCGTATAGTCGAGCGTCATCATGTCAACGAGTGGGATGTGGGCACATTGGAAAATCGACCAGGCGACCATCAACAGAACGATCCACAAGTAAGCTGTCGCGAACAAAAACGTGATCGAGATGGCGGCAGCGCCAATCATCGCGAGGACGAGCCAAGCTCGGACGCGACCGGTCCGATCGGCGAGCATTCCCCATAGCGGCTGCACCCCGATGGAGAGAATCGGCAGAATCGCGACGATCGTCCCGACCTCACTCGGAGACAAATCAAATCTGGATTGAGAGAAAAATAACGTCATGTATGGAATTAACGCACCTTGGGCGAAAAAGATGGCGACATAAATCGATTGGTATAACCGTTTTTGCTGATTCACAATAAACTTCCTTTCGAATAGGCAGAGAGCTGACCGATTCAGTCAGCTCTCCGAGTGTTTTTCATTTAGCGAGCTCATAGATGGCTTCCGCATAAATCGCAGCCGCCCGTAACAAATCTTCAATTTCCATGTATTCATCGACTTGATGGGCCACATCTTTTGCACCAGGGAACAGCGCGCCGAACGCGACACCGGCCTCGAGCGAACGGGCGTAAGTCCCCCCGCCAATCGCCATCAAGTTGGCCGACTCGCCCGTTTGCCGTTCATATACAGCTTGAAGCGTCTTGACGAGTGGATGATCCTCCGCGACGTGATGCGGTGGCATATGGTGACGTGTTGACAGTTCGAAGCCGAACGACAAGGCGATTTCTTTCAAGTTTTGCAACCGTTCCGTGAATTTCGCCGTGTACGGATAACGGATGTTGAGCGTCGCTGTGCGCTCATCCTCGTTATAACGGAACACGCCGCCGTTGACGGTCAAGTCGCCCGTCTCGTCACTCGCTTCGATTCCGAGGGAGATGCCCCGCGAATCGGCGAAGACGTGGCGGATGAATTCGATGTAACGCTCTCCTTGAATATCAAGCGGAAGTGGCAACAAGAATCCAGCGAGGACGTAGGCCGCGTTCACGCCGTTATCCGGCTCCATCGCATGGGCCGCAACACCTCGCATCGTGAACGTATATTCTCCTTTGTCATAGACGCAAGTCCCGTCCGCCTCGTATTTCTCGAGGTAGGCTTCGAACTTCTCTTCGAGCACCTCGTCCGTCTTCAAGACGGCCGTCGCGTAATCCGGGACCATGTTCGGACGTTCTCCGCTCACGAACGAAATCAATTGATGTTTTGCTCCCGGTACTCGTTGAATCGGAACTTGTTTCAAAATCCCGTCGTACAACCCTTTTTCAGCGTTAATGATCGGGAAATCGGCATCCGGTGCGAATCCGTACGTCGGCATCTCTTCATGCTTGAAATACTCGCGCACGCAGCGCCATTCACTCTCTTCGTCACACCCGGCGATGAGCCGAACCCGTTTCGAAAGCGGCAAGCCGAGCTCTTTCACAATCTTTAACCCGTAATAGGCGGCAAGTGTCGGCCCTTTATCGTCGTTGCTCCCGCGCGCGAAAATTTTCCCGTCCGCGACCGTCGGGTTGAACGCCCCATACGTCCAACCTTCCCCGGCCGGCACAACGTCCAAGTGGCAAAGAATGCCGACGAGTTCGTCCCCTTCCCCGTATTCGAGGTGTCCGGCGTATCCGCCGACGTCTTTCGTCGTGAACCCGTCCCGCTGACCGAGCTCGAGCATGTAGTCGAGGGCCTGGCGCACGTCCGGTCCGAACGGCTCATTCGGTCCTGCTTTTGATTCGTCGAGCACGCTCGGGATGCGAAGCAATCCGTGTAAGTCGTCTAGAAATGCCTCTTTTCGTGTATCGACTTCTTGTCTCCAGTTCATGTCAATCTCCCCTTTGCGAATGTTGTCTCCTCTATTAGTATATCCAAATGTTAGAAAGACGAACATTCATTTCGAAAAGTTTTTTTCGTTCGTCTTTTAGCTTGATTTTACCTGTTTTACAAATTATTCATTCGATTTTTACGTTCGTAACATCAACTTTACATTTGAAACGTTCGTGCTTTTCACTTGCAATTCTATCCGAGAGCGGTATACTAAAGGTGTAATTTTAGAAAATAACAATTTCATATTTCATTTTGTCGTTCGTCGGTTATGTCTTTACCATTCTACGCATTGGGAGGTCATCCAATGAAAGGTTCAACAGATCGTATGCTAACCCGCATCAAGTCCATTTATTTGTTCATAAACGAAAGGGAATGCGTCACCACTTCAGAACTAGTAGAAGAGTTCGGAATCACATCGCGCACTGTCCAGCGTGATTTGAACGTGCTTGAGTACAATAATCTTGTTGAGAGTCCGAGCCGCGGAACGTGGACCGCATCGAAACGGTCGCTGAAGACGGCAAACTGAATAAAAATTACGTGGAAGTCTCAAGTTGAGGCTTCTTTTTTTGCGCAAGAAAACCGATGGACAACTCGTCCATCGGTCGCTTCATCACGCCAACAAGGCGTCATATTCTTCTTGCGTCAACTCCCGGTAAGCACCCCGCTCGAGCGTCGGGTCTAGTTCGAGCGTCCCGATTTGAATCCGTTCGAGCCGTTCGACGTGTTTCCCGACGGCCGCGACCATCCGTTTGACCTGATGATACTTGCCTTCAGACAACGTCAGGCGAATCATCGAGCGACGACCGTTCCGGCTAATCACTTCAAGACGGGCCGGTTTCGTCGTGTATCCGTCCTCGAGCTCGACGCCTTCGGCGAACCGGCGCACATCGTCGACGGTCATCTCGCCATCGATTTCAGCGACATACACTTTATCGACGTGCTTTCGCGGGGACATGAGCGCATGATTGAACGCCCCGTCATTCGTCAACAACAGTAGCCCGGTCGTGTCCTTGTCGAGCCGTCCGACCGGAAACAGTTCGTAATGTGCGTAGGACGGATCAATCAATTCGAGAACCGTCGTCTCGACTTGATCCTCGGTCGCGCTGACGACGCCCTCCGGTTTGTTCATCATCAGGTAGACGAACGGTTTATAGTCGACCGCTTCACCGAACACGGTCACAACCTCTGTCTCTGGTTTCACATGCCGCTTCGCATCTTTCACCGGTTGACCATCCACTTGAACGGCGCCTTGTTTCAATAACAGCTTGACGTCTTTTCGGGATCCATACCCCATATTGGCCAATAATTTATCAATCCGCATTATGCTTTCCTCCGATACTCGAATCGTTTCCCTAACAACTTACCGGCCAAATGACTTCTCCAACCGAGATAGCCGTAGACGATGAGGCCGAGACCGAAGCCGACGAACGTCGCGAGAATGTCATTCCCCCAGCTCGGTTCTTGATTCAACGTAACGAACAACGACCCATAGACGACGATAAACATGACAGCCCCCATCGCGAACATGAGCATCGTTCGGCGGAGCAACTGTTTATACGGGAACTGGAGCGCCCGTTGAATCTTCCAAACCATGAGGACGATGGCGACGATATAGCCGGCAATCGTCGCATAACCGGCCCCGATGCCGCCGAGCAAATAGACGAACGGGACGTTCAAGACGACTTTAGCGAGGAGTCCCATCGCCGTGGCAAAGATGGTGAAATATTGCCGATTGATCCCTTGTAGAATCGCGGCCGCTACCGAATAGTACGCCAAGAAGAACGCACTCGGCGCGTAGTGAAGTAAGTACATCCACCCTTCCCGGTCACGCGGGAACAACGTCCCGAACAACGGTTCAGCCAATGCGACGAGACCGATGACGGCTGGAATCGTCACGAAGAACGACACTTGGAAGATGTGATTCACTTGGTTGCGCACTTTCGTCATGTCTCCGTGCGTGAACGAACGCGTGACGAGCGGGATGGTCGCCATCGACACACTCGCCGCAATCGACACGGGAATCAAGACGATTTTATGGGCGTTCCCAGTCAAGAATCCGAACGCCGAAGTCGCCTCGGACACCGTCTTCCCTGAATTGAGGAGCGTGTTCACCATCGTCAACTGGTCGACGAACTGATAGAGCGGTGTCGACAATCCGACCATGACGATTGGAATCGAATAGCTGAGCAGCTCGAGCAAGAGCGACTTCATCGACCGGACCGGCGTTCCTTCCGGATTTTCCGTATTCGTGTGGATCAGCTTTCGTTTCCGCCAGTAAATGGCCAACACGACGATACTACCGATCGCTCCGATGAACGCGCTGAACGTCGCGATCGTGACGGCGAGCACTTTTAATCCGTTCAACTCTGTCGTCTCGACCGCACCGGTTCCGCCGAGCGTATCGGCGAGCGGTCGAATCAATTCCGAATCCGCTAAGACGAACAAGACGAGCATCGTCCCGCTGAGCAGGAACAAGATGCGGACGATCTGTTCGATGACTTGTGAGATCGCCGTCGGTGCCATGTCTTGATGACCTTGGAAATAACCGCGGACCATGCTCATCGCCGGGATGAGGAGGAGTGCGAAGCTGACGCTGCGCGTGACGAGCGTGAGCGAGTCGACATATTGCTGATTGTTGTCGGAGTTACGGACCATCAGCTCCGAGAGCCAAGGTGCCGCAAAAAATAAGATGAGAAATGCGACGACGCCGGTAGCGAGCATAAGTTTCATCCCTTGTCGGAACAAGCGTTGACTCGTCCCGTATTCGCCAAGCGCGTTATACTTGGCGATGAACTTCGAGACGGCGACCGGAATGCCCGCCGTTGAGATGGCGATCATGAGTGCGTAATACGTATACGCCGCCTGATAGAGCGTGACACCGGCAATCCCGACCATCGCTTGGAACGGGAACGTATATAACAACCCGAGCATCCGAGAAATCAAGTTCCCGGCGGATAGAAGGAGCGTCCCTCTGACGAACGACTCTCTTCCTGAATCTTGTTTGACGCTTGATGACATGCGTTACCTCCATCTATTCGGTTCATCATGAAATGACTTCGTTTTACAAAACAACTGTTTCTCATTATACTCTTACTGTTGCGGATAATAAAGTTACGATAATTTTACCGATCGATTTGATAGAAACGAGGTATACCATCATGAAAGACGTCATCATCATCGGAGGCGGGCCGAGCGGTCTCATGGCCACTTATGCCGCGGCGAAAGCCGGCGCGCGCACGCTCCTCATCGACAAAGGCTCAAAACTCGGGCGCAAGCTCGCGATCTCTGGCGGCGGCCGTTGTAACGTGACGAATCGGAAACCGGTCGACGAACTTGTCCAGTTTATCCCCGGGAACGGTCGTTTCCTTTACAGCGCCCTCGCCCAGTTCGACAATCAATCCATCATTGATTTGTTCACCGGATTCGGCATCCCGTTGAAAGAAGAAGACAACGGTCGGATGTTCCCGGTGACCGACAAGGCACAAGACGTCGTCAATACGTTGCTCCGTGCCATCGACGACCTCGGCGTCGAGATTCGAAAGAACGCCAAAGTAAAGACGCTCCATTTTAATGAAGAAAACGAGTTCACAGCCGTCGAACTCGAAGACGGGGAACGTATCGAGGCGAACGCATGCGTGATTGCCGTCGGCGGACAGTCGGTCCCGCATACCGGATCGACTGGCGACGGCTACCCTTGGGCCGAGAAGGCCGGTCACACGATCACCGAACTGTTCCCGACCGAGGTGCCCATCAAATTGAACGACGCCTTCATCGGGACGAAGGAACTGCAAGGCCTCTCGCTACGAGACGTCGCCCTCACCGTCCACGGTAAAAAAGGGAAGCCGATCAAGACGCATCGCGGGGACATGATTTTCACGCACTTCGGTATCTCCGGACCGATTGCCCTTCGTTGCAGCCAGTATACGATTAAAGAGCGTAAGCGTAGTAAAGAACGTGTCGTGACGTTGTCGCTCGACTTGTTCCCGGACATGGCGCGCGACGAACTGTATCAAGAACTACTCAAACAAGTTCAGTCGCAACCGAAACGAGCCGTCAAAAACGTCTGGAAAGGTTTCATCCCGGAACGGATGCTCGACTTGTTGCTCGCGGCACTCGCGTTCGGCGAAGAAGACGCGAGCCAGTTGAAGAAGCAATCGGTCCTCGATTTCGCGACTCAGCTGAAGGCGTTCGAGCTTCACGCCATCGGCACGCTCGACTTCGACAAGGCGTTCGTCACCGGCGGCGGTGTCTCCGTCAAGGAGATCGCCCCGCAGACGATGATGTCGAAAAAGGCACCTGGCCTATTCTTCGCCGGCGAAGTGCTCGATATCCATGGTTATACGGGCGGCTATAACATCACGGCGGCATTCACGACCGGGCATTGCGCCGGTTCGCATGCAGCCGAGTTCGCTTCTGTTGAAGCAAAATAAGAGTAGGTGGTCGCGACCACCTACTCTTATTTTTTTGCCATCTGTCGGAGCACTTCAGCCTCGAGCTCTGGCTCAGGCGGCATCCACCCTTCTGGCTTCATGATTTTATTGTCCGATTCGCGCAAAATCGGTTTGCCGTCCGGTCCGAGTTTCGCCATATTCGCCCGTTGTACGATTTCAAACAACGGCACCGGATCAAGCCCGAGCTCGACGAAGCTGCCCATGACGAAATAAAGCGCGTCCGTGAGCGCGTCGCCTTGTCCGACGAGACGTTCGACATCCGATTCGGGCAACGGCATCGATAACGACTTCTCTACCGCTTGGTCAAGCCCTTGTTTGAAGGTTGCGACGGCCTCTAAAAATTCCGCTTCATTACGAGACGATTGATGTAAAAACTCGACGACCGCTTCTTCGGCCGTCCAGACCGAGCGTTTGACGGCACGGTCAAGGACGAGCGGTTCCGGTGTCTTCGCTTCCGGGTGTCCGAACGTCTCATGGAACTGGCGGACCTCTTCAAAAAAATAGCGTTTACTCATAGTACCCTCTCCTATCAGTCGACCGAGACGAAAGCGTCAAGGTCGAACACGTCTGGTCGTACGATTGCAAAAATCTCATTGTCTTGCAGGAACATCCCGGTCGATCCGTATACCCGTGGCGTCACCATCTGGCCGTTCATCGTTCCTTCATTCGGGTTGATGGTGTATAAGACGAGCTCTTCGGAGTCAAGGACGTAAATCCGGCCTTGTCGTTCGACGAGCCCGACGCCGCGGAACTTCTCGAATTTTTGTTGAATCGAGGCGCTCATGTCGGTCGTCGTGAGCGCTTTGCGCGATTCAATCGCCCACTCGCTGAGCGGTTCCGGATCAGGTTCGGCCTCTGTCTGCAGCGCTTCATCTTCAGGGGCGACCGCATCGACATCAATCGTCTCTTCTCCCGTTGCTTCGTCGTCAGTGCTTGACTCGCCCTCTGGCTCGTTCTGTTGCCCCACCTCGTCCCGTTCCTCCGTCTCGACTTCCGTGATGCGCTCTTCGATGTAGAGGAGCTCGACGTCGGTCGTTCCGGATTCTCGGTTCATGATGATTAAGCGTTCGGTCGTCTGGTCAAAGCCGAGACCGAACAAGCGGTCGTTCGGTCGGATGCCGGCAATCGCTTTTCGTTCTTGCTCGACCCAGCGGCCGCCTTCCCGTTCAATCGTCACGAGGACGCCCTTGTCCGTGACCGCAAAGATTTTCGTCTCGGTAATCATCCGCATGCCGATGAACTCGCTCAGCTTCAACGTTTGTCCTTCGTTTTCAAGTTGGAGCGAAGCGATGACACGGTTGGCGTTCCCGCTCACTTCGAAGAACTCACGATTGTCCGTCAAGACGAGGTAAGCACCAATCGTGTCGCTATAGTACACTTCGTCAATCTTTTGAATCTGTTCGAGCGCATCGGTCGTATCGATGTCCTCATCGTCGGGCGAGGCCTCGACCGGCGGGAGCGGTGTCGCTTGATGGCTCGTCTGAATCTCGATTTTATCAAACGTCGCGCCGATTTGTCGTTGAATCTCCTCGTCGGAAAAGACGAGCACGTAACAGAGAATCATCCCGACCAACACGGCGAACGAGGTCGTATATAGTACGTAAGAACGTTTCATGGACGGTTTGTCCCCTTTTTTTGCAGTATCGCCCTTTAGTGTAACAAACCCTCTCGAAAAAGAAAACGGCGTCAGGAAAAAGAAAAGAACATGTGACAATGTCACACGTTCTCTTCGGTCATCCTACGACGATATTGACGAGTTTACCAGGTACGACAATCACTTTGCGGACCGTCTTTCCATCCGTGAACTCTTGAACGCGTTCGTTCGCGAGCGCATCAGCCTCGAGTACTTCTTTCGAAGCGTCACGGGCCACGTGCATCTTCGCACGAAGCTTCCCGTTCACTTGGATGACGACTTCAATCGTGTCGCTGACGAGTTTTGACTCATCGAACGTCGGCCAGGCCGCGTACGTCAAGTCTTCCGTCATGCCGAGACGCTCCCACAACTCTTCGGCCAAGTGTGGCGCGACCGGAGCGAGCATCTTGATGAAGTTGACCATCTCTTGTTTTGGAAGCGTGTCTTGTTTGTACGCCTCGTTGATGAACACCATGAGTTGCGAGATGGCCGTGTTGAAACGGAGCGCCTCATAGTCTTCGGTCACTTTTTTCACCGTCTGATGATACGTCCGCTCGAAGTCGGCCGTCGGCGCGCCGTCTGTGAGCTCCGTTTGGTCGAACAAGCGCCAGACGCGGTCGAGGAAGCGACGAGCGCCGTCAAGTCCATTCGTCGACCAGGCGATGGCCGCGTCGAGCGGTCCCATGAACATCTCATAAAGACGGAGCGTGTCGGCACCGTGCGATTTGATGATGTCGTCCGGGTTGACGACGTTGCCTTTTGACTTCGACATCTTCTCGTTGTTCTCACCGAGGATCATCCCTTGGTTATAGAGCTTTTGGAACGGCTCGTTCGTCGGAACGATGCCGATGTCGTAGAGCACTTTATGCCAGAAACGTGCATAGAGCAAGTGAAGGACCGCATGCTCCGTACCACCGATATACAAGTCGACCGGGAGCCAGCGCTTCAACTTCTCTGGGTCGGCGATCATGTCCTCGTTATGCGGATCGATGAAGCGAATGTAGTACCAGCAGCTGCCGGCCCACTGTGGCATCGTGTTCGTCTCGCGACGCCCCTTCTCTCCTGTCACCGGGTCCGTGTATGTCAACCACTCGTCCGCGTTCGCAAGCGGTGATTCGCCCGTACCCGACGGTTTGATTTCATCGATGATTGGGAGTTCGAGCGGAAGCTCTTCGACCGCTACCGTCTTGAGTGTGCCATCTTCCATATGAATGATTGGAATCGGCTCGCCCCAATAGCGTTGGCGACTGAACAACCAATCTCGGAGACGATACGTCGTCTTGGCGCGGCCAGTGCCGGCGAATTCGAGTTCTTCGATGATTTTGGCAATCGCATCGGCTTTGTTGAGCCCGTCAAGCGAGCCTGAGTTGACGTGAACGCCGTCTTCGACGTAAGCCGCCTCCTCCAAGTTGCCGCCTGTGACGACTTCGCGGATTGGGAGGTCGAACGTCTTCGCGAACTCATAGTCGCGGTCATCATGTCCAGGTACGGCCATGACCGCGCCCGTGCCGTATGTCGACAACACATAGTCGGCAATCCAAATCGGAAGTTTCTCGCCATTGACCGGGTTAATCGCGTAAGCGCCGGTGAATACACCCGTCTTCTCTTTGGCGAGGTCGGTCCGCTCGAGGTCTGTCTTTTTCGAGACTTCTTCGACGTACGCTTCGATGGCGACGACTTGTTCAGATGTCGCGATCGCTTTCACGAATGGGTGTTCCGGTGCGAGCGTGACGTATGTCGCGCCGTAAAGTGTGTCCGGACGTGTCGTGAACACCGTCACGACTTTATCGTGACCGTCGACTTTGAAATCGACTTCGGCCCCGACCGACTTGCCAATCCAGTTGCGTTGCATCTCTTTGACGCTGTCTGGCCAGTCAAGCCCCTCTAAATCGTCGAGCAAGCGCTCGGCGTATTCCGTGATGCGAAGCACCCACTGTTTCATCGGCACACGATAGACCGGATGGTTTCCGCGCTCCGATAACCCGTCGATGACTTCTTCGTTGGCAAGCACAGTCCCGAGGGCCGGGCACCAGTTGACGGCGACTTCGTCGACGTAGGCGAGTCCGCGGTCGTGGAGCTGTGTGAAGATCCATTGCGTCCATTTATAGTATTTCGGGTCCGTCGTGCTGATTTCACGGTCCCAATCGTATGAGAAACCGAGTTCTTTTAACTGGCGTCGGAACGTGCCGATGTTGCGCTCTGTGAACTCGCGCGGGTCGTTCCCTGTGTCTAACGCATACTGCTCGGCCGGAAGACCGAACGCGTCCCATCCCATCGGATGGAGCACGTTGAAGCCTTGCATCCGTTTCATGCGGGCGATGATGTCCGTCGCCGTGTAACCTTCCGGGTGACCGACGTGAAGTCCGGCTCCTGACGGATATGGGAACATGTCAAGGACGTAGAAACACTCCTTGTCCGGATCTTCTGTCGTCCGGAACGCATCCTTCTCTTCCCAACGCTTTTGCCATTTCGGCTCGATGTCTTGATGTTTAAAATAGTCCAAAATTCATCCTCCTCTGCATAATAAAAAGCCTTCCGCCCCGGTAATGGGACGAAAGGCTTAAAAGCTCTCCGCGGTACCACCCATGTTGCATTTCTGCCACTTGAGACGCCGATAACGTGGCGTAACTCCGGTTCACCCTACTCTCGTTCAGGCAAACTGCTCCAAGGCGAGTTCTCGACGTCCATATACCGGTTCGCACCAACCACCGGCTCTCTACGATACAGACAAGACGATACTATTCCTTTTCATCGCGATAGTTTATCTACCCTTTCATTCTATCCCAAGATAAAAAACCGCGTCAATGTGAACTTTTCGTTACGTCTTAATTTGTTTCATCGTCGAGATGGTTTTGACCGCAAAGAACGCGATGAGCCCAAACCCGACTTTGTTCACTAAATCCGCCACGTTGTAAATCAGCTCCCGTACGAGCTGGACCTCAACGCCGCTCGCAAACAGCGTCACCGCATAGCCGATCGGATATATCGCCCACCCGACTAAAATGAAGAGACGCATGTTGAGGAGCGCTTTCCGAATCGGTGCCGGAGACGACTCCGCCGCTTTCGTGACGTTCGTGAATAACAAATAGATGATATAGAGCCAAGCGAAACAACCGACTAAATAACCCCATAGCCCAAGCTGCGTGAAGCCACCGTTCAAGTTGATTGACGATTCCCCGAGATAACCGGCCACGATCATGATGACGTCGGCCACGATCAGTTTCGTCAGTAACCCCGTCTTCATCTTCCCTTTCAAACTCAACAGCAAGGGGAACTTCACAAGCAAGAGCGGCGTCGTGACGAGCCAGTCGATATAGCGAATCTCCGTCGGGAATCCTGTGATTTCCGATAGCAGACCCGAATCGCCGACCGCATCTTTCATAAAGTAATAATGAATCGCTGCGACGAACGTGACGAGCGCTGCAACCGTCGCGACGGAACGATATTCAGGGTCTAAGCTGTTTCGTTCCACCAAAAAGTACAGCGTTGCCGCAGCCATGCCGACAAAGCCGACCCAAAACATATACTGTGTCGCCAATACAAGTAAGTTCACTTCTTCACTCACATTGTCCATCTCCTTCACATGAGACAAGACGAAAGACGACCCGGCGTTACGATGTGAAAGGATCCTTTACTTCATTTTAATGCAGAACTCAATGGTGCAACGTATATGAAGATGCAGCGAATATGCTCATTCTTCCGATGTTTGTCGATTCAGTGAACC
This sequence comes from Exiguobacterium sp. AB2, assembly GCF_000696055.1. NCBI lineage: Bacteria > Bacillati > Bacillota > Bacilli > Caryophanales > Exiguobacterium > Exiguobacterium sp. AB2. Next base: position 33,080 of record NZ_JNAA01000108.1, on the reverse strand, counting down.
CGTTTTAACGAAGAAGAAGAGACCGATTGCACTGAGAAGAATCATGAGTCCGAAGACCGCATTGATACCGAACACGTCATATAATAGCCCGGACATCGTCGGGCCAATCATGCGCCCGACCGACGCCGCGATATTGACAAGTCCTTGATATTGACCGGCTTTCCCTGCCGGTGCGAGTTTGGCGGCAATCGTCGGGACCGCCGGCCAGATGAACATCTCGCCAATCGTCATGACAATCATCGCGACCATGAACATCGCGAAACCGCCGGCGAACGGCACAACGAGGAAGGCCGCCAGGAAGATGACCCCGCCGATGATCAGTTGTCGCTTCAAATCATCTTCAAATTGACGAAGCATCCGGTTAAGGAGCGGTTGGGCGAACACGATCATCGCCCCGTTCACCGTCCAGAGTAGCGAGTATTCGCTAATCGTCACGCCGAGCCCTTGCGAGTGGACGGCGATCGTCCCTTGCCACTGGACGTAGACGAACCAGAGGGCGGCGTAACCGATGGCGACGTACCACATCGACTTCATCGTCGCACCAGACAACGTCGTCGCGGCCGCCTCAAGCTGAGACTGAATGACCGGACGGGTCGTTTCTTTCAAGTAACGGAAGCCGAACAAAAGCACGACGACGAACAAGACCGACAAAAAGAAGTTCGCATAAAAGATCCATTCGATGTTGATGCGCGCCACTTGTCCGCTCATCGCCGTACCGAGCGCGACACCGACGTTTTGGGCGACATATATCGCATTGAACGAACGGCGCCCCCCTTCCGGCCAAATCAAGCCGGCGAAAGCATATACCGTCGGGAAGACGAGACCGCCCGAGAAGCCGATGAGCCCGAGCCAGACCAAGTATCCGAAGAACGTCGCATGGAACAACAGAAATCCGAGCGAACTGGCAAGGAGCAGTGATACCGCGATCACGAGCGTCGTCTTGCCACCGAGTCGGTCGAACAACGTCCCGCCGATATAGTTCCCGACGATGGCGAGGGCGGAGTTGACGAGGAGGGCGATACCGGCGAGCGTCATCGATTCTCCTAAATATCCATTAATATATAACGTGTTGAACGGCCATAAAAAAGACGCCGCCGTCGTATTGAGCGCCATCGCGATGACCAAAATCCATATTGAGATCGGCATTTTCTTGTTCACGCCAACTCCTCCTTTCCCATCGCCTAAACGATAAAAATTCGGCACGACGGCCGAATCCAAAATTAGTCCTTCTCCAAGCTAACGGAACGCTCCATAACTGTCAAGAAAAAGTACTCATTCTGAAGTTTTGCATCAAACAGTATGTGATAACATGAGCAAAGAAGGAGAGGATGAAGATGATTAACCCATTTGGTGAAGCCAGATACAATAGGTTGAACGAAGCGTATCGCCGGGAGTATGGCGGAAAGGTGTTCAAAGTCCCGCTCGACGGTGGGTTCACTTGTCCGAACCGGGACGGCCTCGTCTCAAAAGGAGGATGTACGTTCTGTTCCGATGATGGGAGCGGCGACTTTGCCGGGAATGCGTGTGACCCAATTTCGGTCCAGTTCGCTGAAGGGAAGGCCCGGTTGCACCGTAAATGGAAAGAAGCACGGTATATCGCCTATTTCCAAGCGTTCAGTAATACGTACGCCCCGGTCACACGTCTACGTGAACTGTTCGAGTCAGCGCTCGAAGAAGAAGGTGTCGTCGGACTATCGATTGCGACACGGCCCGACTGCCTCCCGGACGAAGTCGTCGCCTACCTCGCCGAACTGAACGAGCGGACGTCGCTTTGGGTCGAACTCGGTCTGCAGACAATCCACGACAAGACCGGCAAAAAGATCAACCGCGGCCACGATTATGCGACGTTCTGTGACGGACTGGCGAAACTTCGCCGCCACAATATCCGGGTGTGCGTCCATATCATCAACGGACTACCGGGCGAGACGCCACAGATGATGCTCGACACGGCGCGAGAAGTTGCTAAAATGGACATACAAGGAATCAAGATCCATTTGCTCCACGTCTTGAAACGGACGCCGCTCGCAAGGCAATATGAATTAGGGCTCCTCGATTTGATGGATGAGACGACGTACGTCTCGCTCGTCTGCGACCAGCTCGAACTGTTACCGGAAGACGTGATCGTCCACCGGTTGACGGGTGACGGTCCGCCCGACTTATTGATTGGGCCGATGTGGAGCCGGCAGAAGATGGCCGTCTTGAACGCCATTCATGCCGAATTGGAACGCCGTGATTCCTTCCAAGGAAAAAAGAAGGATGAGAGATATGGGATTAATGAGAGTGTTGCCGTTCGCGAAACATCTGTTACGTGAACATGTGGTCCCCGGCACGGTCGCCATCGATATGACGGCCGGTAACGGGCACGATACATTATTTTTAGCCGAGCTCGTCGGTGACGGGCACGTCTATGCGTTCGACGTCCAAGAAGAAGCGGTCGTGGCGACACGACAGCGACTCGAGGAAGCCGGCATGGCCGAACGGGTCAGCGTCATCCACGACAGCCACCACACCGTCCAAACCATCGTCGCTGACGAGACCCGTCCGATCACCGCGGCCGTGTTCAACCTCGGATACTTACCGGGTAGCGACAAGACGGTCACGACGACAGGCGAGACGACGATTGACGCGCTGCGCCAGTTACAGGACGTCATGGCGATCGGCGGTGTCATCGTCGTCGTCATCTACCATGGGCACGACAGCGGTAAAATCGAACGGGACGAGGTGCTCGCTTACGTCGAGTCGCTCGACCAAAAACAAGCCGGTGTCCTGCGATACGGCTTCATCAATCAAGTGAATCATCCCCCGTTCATCATCGCAATCGAAAAACGGGCATGATAAAGGCGACTCGGACGAGTCGCCTTTATTCTTGAATCAATTCGTAAAACGTCAACAGCGTCTCGGCGAACTTCGTGTTCAGTCGTTCATAGCCGAAGTGTGGGAAACCTTCGAGACGACGGATGTAAACTTGGTCGCCTCCGATTTTTCGGCAGACGTTCAGCGTCAGCTTCACATCGGCGAAACGGTCGTCCGGCGCGTAAAAACAGGCGAGCGGTAAACGCGGCAAATGTTTTTTCTCTTCTTGATGCTCGACGATCTCTTCTTCAATCTCCCGGTACTGGGCGTACGTGATCTCGCCGAACCGGGATGACTCTTCGCCGCCCCCGGTGAACGTCATCATGCCGAGCGGCAAGTCGGGGCGGAAGCGATCGACGGCGGAAGCGACGACTTGTTTCAATCCGCCGATTTGACGGGACGAATGCCAGTCAAAGAGCGGGGAGATGTACGTCAAACTGCCGAGCGGGACATCATACTCCTGTAACAGTCGGTTCGTCAACAGCGCACCAAGGCTGAAGGCGACGACGTGAATCGGCAATTTGTACTGTCCGGCTTCACGGAGCGTGTTCTTAATAAGCAGTTTATGGTCTTCAGCCGTCAAGCCGAGCGTCGGCCCGGCAACGACGAGCACTTCGTAGTCCGTCCGCAACCGATCGAGGAACGCCTCGCTGACACGAGACGTGAACTGGAGCGGGTATACAATCACGATGACCCCTTTTCGTGATGGTTCTTCGTATGTCATGCTGTCACCTCATTATTAGTATGTCTGTTTTATTCTAACAAAAACATCAGCCGAGACTGATGTTTCAATCAAAATCCGTCTGGAGTCTTAGCGTGGGTCGTATCGCAAGTGAACGAGCTCCATCGGCTCATCGTACACTTCTTCTTGAATCCGGTTCAATTCGACGAACGATTGATGGTTCAAGAAAGCGAGCGCCTGCTCGTTCGAACTCTCAACGTACAGTTCGACCGGTTGGCGTTTTCGTCCTGCAAGGTGTGTCAACAGCTCTGCCCCTAACCCTTGACGGTGATGAGCCGGATGGAGGTAAAGACGAAGCACTTCCCACGTATCGCCCCGGTCAATCGCATGATAAAACCCGATGACGTCGCCGTCCGTCTCACCGACGATGAACAACTGTTCTTTCGCTTCTTCACTCGAACTGATGGCGCGCACGATTTCCTCGAGCTGATACGCCCGTTCCATCACGCGCGCACGCGCGTTGTCCGCGTCGGTCGTCGCGAGCGCGATTTCTCGAATTAGAGCGGCATCTTCCGGCACGGCTTCCCTCATCTTCATGACAGCTCCCCCTTTTGGCCAATCTAGTACTATCATTCCCCATCCCGCCAAAAATATCCTGCCCCTTCATTACTTTTTCATGACGAAATGAGCGAACGGGTTATGTTCCAATTTGACACGGGTATAAAGGTACCAATGCCAACTTACAGAAAAGGAGTGTTTTTATGCAACCACCATTACAACACGACCCGCATGCTACACAAGCGAACAACCCGAACCGTCAATTCGACCATGAGTCGTCGAACGGTCCAAAAATCAACGTCGTCACCGGCATGTTGCTCGGCGCCCTCGTCGGCGGGCTCCTCGCCCTCCTCAGCTCATCAAACCGAGAGAACACGAAACAGTCATTCTCGAGTGCGAAAGCTTCTGTCGGCGGATTCGTCGAGACGGTGAAAGAAGATCCGGCCGGTAAGGCCTCACAAGTCATCGATCAAGTGAAGGCGGCCTCAGGCATCATCCAAGAAGTCGCGACAGACGTCCAAAACGTCTACGAAAAAGTGGCTGGCGAAGCCGACACGGTCAAACAAGACGTCAATAAAGTCGTCGAGACGGCCCAAGAGGCGAAATCGGATTTACAATCGATCGGCGAGAAGGTCGTCGAGGCGAAAGATACCGCGTTAGGACAAGGACACGAGTCGACTGACCATAAGCCACAGGCATAACAAAAACGACCTTTCGCGTGAAAGGTCGTTTTTCTTTGATTACGCGAAGCGTTTCGCGCCTTCTTCAAGTACTGCTGCTTTGTCCGTTTGCTCCCATGGGAGTTCCACGTCCGTGCGACCGAAGTGGCCGTATGCTGCTGTCTGCTTGTAAATCGGGCGGCGAAGGTCGAGCATCTTGATGATGCCGGCCGGGCGGAGGTCGAAGTTCTCACGGATGAGTTCTACGAGCTCGGTCTCGCTCAATTTACCAGTGCCGAACGTATCGACCGCGATCGATACCGGGTGTGCGACACCGATTGCGTATGCAAGTTGAACTTCTGCTTTGTCCGCGAGGCCAGCTGCGACGATGTTCTTCGCCACGTAACGAGCCGCGTATGCTGCAGAGCGGTCAACTTTCGTAGGATCTTTACCAGAAAACGCGCCGCCACCGTGACGTGCGTATCCACCGTACGTGTCGACGATAATCTTACGTCCTGTGAGACCTGCGTCCCCTTGTGGTCCGCCGATGACGAAACGACCAGTTGGGTTGATGAAGTATTTTGTCTCTGCATCGATAAGTTCAGTCGGGATGACCGCGTCGATGACATGTGCTTTAAGATCTGCTTGAATTTGCTCGAGCGTGATGTCTTCAGCGTGTTGTGTCGAGATAACGATTGTGTCGATACGAACCGGGTTGTTCGCTTCGTCGTACTCGACCGTCACTTGCGTCTTCCCGTCCGGACGGAGGTAAGCAAGCGTGCCGTTTTTGCGGACTTCCGCCAAACGACGTGACAATTTGTGTGCGAGCGAGATTGGGAGCGGCATGAGTTCAGGCGTTTCCTTCGTCGCATAACCGAACATGAGACCTTGGTCCCCTGCGCCAATCGCATCGAGTTCTTCTTCAGTCATTTGACCTTCACGTGCCTCGAGCGCTTGGTCGACACCTTGCGCGATATCGACAGACTGCTCGTCGATTGAAGTCAAGACAGCACACGTCTCAGCGTCAAATCCGTATTTCGCGCGTGTATAACCGATCTCACGGACCGTTTCACGGACGACTTTCGGGATATCGACGTACGTCGATGTCGTGATTTCACCAGCTACGAGCACGAGACCTGTCGTGACAGACGTCTCAGCCGCAACGCGGGCGTTTGGATCTTCTGCTAAAATTGCGTCCAAAATCGAGTCTGAGATTTGGTCACAAATTTTATCCGGATGTCCTTCAGTGACGGACTCCGAAGTGAAAAGTCGACGGTTCAAGTTTGACATTTCAAAAAACCTCCTATAATAAGGGTGATGTGTGGACGGTACTCGTTCCCCTTACGCGTTGCTTTGGGACGGTAATGAAAAAAACCTTTCGCCACGTTCAAATGGGAAAGGTTGAATCGTTCTTCCTTACCCTCTTATCGTTCGAAGCTTACGCTTCGCTTCAGGATAGCACCTTTTCCGACAACATTACATTCGGACGGTTGCTGGGCTTCGTAGGGCCTTGTTCCCTCCACCGCTCAGAATAAGAGTATCCGTTACGAACACCATCATATAAATGACGTCCCGTTCTGTCAAGCGTATCGACCGAATTCGTAAAACTTTTCACGAACGGGCAAATAGTTATGTTTGTGAAATAACAAACATTTTTATGACGGTTTCCGATTTTGTTCTATGACCTGGTACAGAATATGTTAGAATGACAATGTAAGAAAGCGCTTACTTATTAAAGTGAAGAAACGCTTGTTTTTAATTAGTGTGTCACATATAATAAAAAAAGTCATACTAATTAACTGCGGAAGTATGCGGATTTCATCCACATCTATTTAGGGGAAAGGTGGGATTCGGGATGGCGACAACGCTCCTGAAAATCGAAGAATTAATTAATGGTGCCGAGGTAAAACGGAACTTGACGGTTCCAGAACTGGTGGAAGAAGCCATTCAAAACGGGGAAGGTGTACTGACGAAAGACGGGGCTTTATCGGTCAGTACAGGCAAATTCACAGGCCGGTCACCAAAAGACAAATTCGTCGTGCAAGATGAAGTCAGCAATCACTTAGTCGACTGGGGACCGGTCAACCAACCGATCGCCGAAGAGAAGTTCACAGCGTTGCTCGATAAGGTGCTCACCCATCTTGAGCAAAAACAAAAGCTCTACTATCTTGAAGCGTCAGCAGGTGCGGATGAGCATTACACGCTTCCGGTTCGCGCCATCACAGAATATGCATGGCACAGCTTGTTCGCGAAGCAACTGTTCCTTCGTGAATGGCCGACAAAAGGTGCGTTCGACCCGTTCACGGTCATCTATGCACCGAGCTATAAGGCAGATCCGGCTGTCGACGGCACGCACTCCGAGACGTTCATTCTCGTCTCATTCGCCAAACGTACGATTCTGATCGGGGGAACAGAGTACGGTGGTGAAATCAAGAAATCAATCTTCTCTGTCATGAACTTCCTGCTCCCGGAGCAACACGTCCTCTCGATGCACTGTTCGGCAAACGTCAACGACGCCAACGAGACCGCACTCTTCTTCGGGCTATCGGGAACCGGGAAGACGACGTTATCGGCCGACCCAGAACGTCACTTGATTGGTGATGATGAGCACGGCTGGTCTCCAGACGGCGTGTTTAACATTGAAGGTGGCTGCTATGCGAAGACGATCAACTTGTCGCGTGAGAACGAGCCGCAAATCTATGACGCGATCCGTTTCGGATCTTTAATCGAGAACGTCGTCTTGAATGATGACCGTTCACCCGATTACAAAAACATTTCCTTGACGGAAAACACGCGAGCCGCCTATCCGATCGATTTCATTGATAACGCCATGCTCCCATCACGCGCCGGACATCCGAACACGATCGTGTTCTTGACGGCTGACGCGTACGGTGTATTGCCGCCAATCAGCAAATTGACGAAAGAGCAGGCGATGTATCACTTCTTGTCTGGTTACACGTCGAAACTGGCTGGTACGGAGCGCGGTGTGACCGAGCCGCAAGCGACGTTCTCGACTTGCTTCGGGTCTCCGTTCTTGCCACTCGCACCAGAACGCTACGCTGATATGCTCGGCACGTTGATCGAGAAGCACGACGTCGACGTCTATCTCGTCAACACAGGCTGGACGGGCGGCGTGTACGGCGAAGGGTCGCGGATGAAGCTCGCTTATACGCGCGCGATGGTGAACGCGGCCGTCAACGGAGAACTCCGTGACGTCGAGACGATCCGCCACGACATCTTCAATGTCGACATCCCAGTCGACATCAAAGGTGTGCCACGCGACGTCCTCAACCCGCGTGACACATGGAAAGATTCAGCGAAGTACGACGCCGAGGCGCGCGCGCTCGCGATCAAGTTCCAAGATAACTTCAAACGGTTTACGAAAGCGAACGAGTCGGTCATCGCGGCCGGACCAATCGTCTTCTAAATTAAAGAAAGGGCAAGTGCACATGTGGCACTAGCCCTGTTTCGTTTGCTTCAGCATCCAATCCATCGCCCGCTCCGTCGTCTCCCACTTGTCCCAAAACGGCAATTGGTGCGCGAACGGGACGACCCAAAGCTCGGCCTGTGCGCCGAGCTTTTCGGCGACAGCCGTCGCATGGCGGAGCCGGACTTGCTCATCGTCCGTCCCATGAATCAACAGCGTCGGCGCGTCCCAGTCTTTATAGAGCGGCGACCGCTCAATATACGCCGCACTCGCCGTCTCCGGGTCCCCGCCCGTCATCCGTCGAAGCATTTTGCGCATCGTCTGTTGCTCCTCATACGTCCATTTCAAATTCGTCACACCGGCCCATGATGTGACGGAGACGAGCGGACGGACGGAAGCGAGCGATAGCGCCATCATCCCGCCCCGTGAGAAGCCGAGTGCATGAATCCGTGGATTCGTCTGCCGCACCCGGTCATAGAGCGACAAGACGTCCTCTAAATCGTCGCCCCCGAAATCTTCTTTGCCGGTCCCGCCGTGATTGCCCCGATACACCGGGGCGACGACGTGAAAGCCACGCGCCGCGAATTGCATCAAGCGTGGCAAGCGGACGTCCCCGATGCGGCCCGTCCCGCCTCTCAAGTAAAACAGAACATGGCCGTTCGGGCGTTTCGGCGTAATCGTATACGCGACGACGTCTTCCCCGTCACGCGTCTCGTACCACCCGCGATGAATGCGATAGCCCGCGTAGGGAGCGAGGGGCTCAATCCGGTCAAACCATGTTTTTTTGCATGCAGCACCTTCATCGTCTCAGGCAAGACGCGATCTTTCATCATGAAACTGTATTGATTGTTGCGGAGCAGGTTTTTCGGCAGTTCGTCAAGGAGTACGGCACCGTCTGTCTCCTCCACGGCCGGATGGTCCTCGAAACGGTCGATGACGGCAAAGTATATGTTCTTTATGACCGTGTCACCTCGCCCGAGCACCCTATATTGGCCGAGGTAATGGAGCGATTTGACGATGCCCCCCGTCTCTTCGAATACTTCGCGTATCGCCGCATCATCCTCGTGTTCGCCCGGTTCGACTTTGCCCCCGGGGAACTCGAGACCGCGCTGCTTATGTTTCGTCAACACCCATTTGTCCCCGTAACGGGCGACGACCCAGACGTGGAGCGGTGTATCTGAGAACGGATAATGGGTGAAGCTCAACTCGACTTGATTATGATAGTAGTCCGTGAATGTCAACATAGTCCATCCCTTTCTTTCCCGTGTCTACTCTCACTTTACCTTGTCTCACCCTAGTTTCAAACAAAAAAATCGGCCCACCGAAGTGGACCGACGTAAAATCATTGGTTCAAACGCTTTTCGAGCTCTGCCTTTTGTTCCTCGTAGCCAGGTTTTCCGAGAAGCGCGAACATGTTCGCTTTGTATGCTTCGACGCCCGGCTGGTTGAACGGGTTCACCCCGAGGATGTAGCCGCTCATCGCGCACGCCTTCTCGAAGAAGTAGAACAAGAAGCCGAGGTGGTAAGGCGTCATCTCCGGCAATTCGACGACGAGGTTCGGCACGTTGCCGTCCGTGTGGGCGAGAAGCGTTCCTTCTGCCGCTTTGTCGTTGACGAATTGAATCGTCTCACCGGCGAGGAAGTTCAAGCCGTCAAGGTCTTGTGCATCCTCTGGCACGTTCATCGCGTGGCGCACGTTCGTGACACGGATGACCGTCTCGAACAAATCGCGACGTCCTTCTTGGATGTATTGTCCCATCGAGTGAAGGTCTGTCGAGAAGTCGACCGCCGCCGGGAAAATCCCTTTGTTGTCTTTTCCTTCCGACTCGCCGTAAAGCTGCTTCCACCATTCCGAGACGTAATGGAGTGCCGGCTCGTAGTTGACGAGAAGCTCAATCGATTTCCCTTTCGCGTACATCGCGTTACGGACGACCGCGTATTGATACGCCTCGTTCTCTGAAAGTTCAGGTGAGCTATACGCTTCTTGCGCGTCACGTGCACCTTCCATCAACGCGTCGATGTCGATGCCGGCCGCAGCAATCGGCAAGAGGCCGACCGGTGTGAGGACCGAGAAACGTCCGCCGACGTCATCCGGGATGACGAACGTCTCATACCCTTCCGCATCCGCGAGCGTCTTCAAGGCACCGCGGGCACGGTCCGTCGTCGCGTAGATGCGCTCACGGGCACCGTCTTGTCCATACTTGTCTTCCATGAACTGTTTAAGGACACGGAACGCGATGGCCGGTTCTGTCGTCGTCCCCGATTTCGAGATGACGTTGACCGACACTTCTTTGTCTTTTAAGACGTGAAGCAATTCTGTCATGTAAGTTGACGAGATGTTATGTCCGGCGAAGAACACTTGTGGCGCTTGACGCTCTTCCTTCGACAAGACGTTGAAGAATGAGTGCTGGAGCATCTCGATGGCCGCACGTGCACCGAGATACGAGCCGCCGATCCCGACGACGACGAGGACGTCCGAGTTGTCACGGATACGCTCCGCTGCCGCTTTGATGCGGGCGAACTCATCTGTGTCGAAGTTCGTTGGAAGCTCGACCCATCCTAGAAAATCACTGCCTGCTCCGCTCCGGTCGTGGATGACCGAATGGAGTGCTTTCACCGTTTCTTGCATTTGATCGATTTCGTGTTCCCCGACGAAAGAGAGGGCGTTTGAATAATCGAAACGTACAGTTGACATGTCATTTCCTCCTTTAAATCGCTCATTTAAGAGCCATACATGACCCATCATAAACGGAAACGTTGGATTCGTTCAATCATTATTGCGAAATAGGCATCAAATCGCCTTATTTGCTCAACTCAAGAATGTGTGCCACATCTTCCCGTTCTAGTGTACGGAAATTACCGAACGCCCCACGTTTCATCGCAGAATCAAGGATTGCGTCGAACGACGACGCATCGATGTCATAATCGCGAAGCGAGCTCGGAGCACCGAGCTTGTCAAAGAACGCCCGGATCGCCTCAATCGTCTGTTTCGCCGTCTCGAGGTCGTCTCCTGCCGGTTCGACGTCGAACACTTCCGTGCCGAGTCGTGCGAAGCGCGCTGCATTGTCCGCGTCAAGGACGTGCTCCATCCAACGTGGGAACAAGATGGCGAGTCCGCCTGCGTGCGGGATGTCATGGACGGCCGACACCGCGTGTTCGATATTGTGTGATGCCCAGTCCCCTGATGCGCCCATCTGCAAGACGCCGTTCAAGGCGATTGTCCCTGCGAACAAGATGATGGCCCGTAATTCGACATTTTCTAAGTCGTCGACAAGCTTTGGTGCCGACTCGACGACCGCCTTCAACACGCCTTCCGTCATGCGCTCTTGGACCGGGGCGTGATTCGGGTGGAAATATTGCTCGAAGCAGTGGCTCATCATGTCAACAATCCCGTAAATCGTCTGGTCTTTCGGGACCGACACCGTATAGCGCGGGTCGAGGATCGAGAACGTCGGATAGACGAGCGGGTGGCCCCAGCCATATTTCTCTTGCGTCTCCCAGTTCGTGATGACCGAGCCTGAGTTCATCTCTGAACCTGTCGCAGCGAGCGTGAGCACTGTACCGAACGGGACCGCCTCGGTCGGGATGTGGTCGCGAAGGACGATATCCCACGCATCGCCTTCGTACGGGATGGCCGCCGAGATGAGTTTCGTACAGTCGATGACCGACCCGCCACCGACGGCGAGCAACGCGTCGATGTTTTCTTCACGCGCCTGTTTGACGGCACGGCGTACCGTCTCGATGCGCGGGTTCGGCTCGACACCAGCGAAATCGACGAAGTCGATCGACGCATTGTTCAATTCCGCGACGACTTCCTCGTACGTCCCGTTCTTCTTGATGCTCCCGCCTCCATAGACGAGCATCACTTTCTTCGCGTCGAGCAATCGAAGCTCGTCAGCAAGTTTTTCAATCTGATGCGTCCCGAAGATAAGTTTCGTCGGGTTTTTGTATTCAAAGTTGTGCATAAGTCAGCCTCCTCAAGAAAATATGTAACACCTACACTATATACCCTGTTTTTCCTGAATGAAAAGCATCATGCCTGTTCGTAGATACGATCGATAATGGAATGTAAGATGACCGCTTGATCGGCCTGTTCGTAGGTCGGCTCGTGTCGGCACGCCTCGAGGAACGCTTGGATTTGCACCGCATACGGGTCGACATGCTCCAAATGCGCCGGGGTTTGGTCGAACAACGCACCGTGCGCCTCCGTATGGAGATGGAGCGGAAACAGTGTCGCACCTCCTTCCGTCCCGCGCAATTCGACACGCATCGTGTCACGCGGTCCGACGTTCGCCATGAAGCTGCCGTCGAACATGAGGGAAGCTCCGTTTTCGAATTTCACCATCGCCCGCGCCGTGTCTTCGACAGAAAATGTTTCGGCGTCCCACGTTCCCATCAATCCGACGCCCGGGCGCGTGCCAAGATATTGCCCGATGTGGCCCATCACGTCGATTGGCTTCGGGTACCCCATCAAATAAAGCGCCAAATCAAGCATGTGGACGCCATGGTCGAGGAGCGCCCCACCGCCTTGAAGCTCTTTATCCGTGAACACACCCCATCCCGGGATGCCGCGACGCCGAAGGGCGACGGCGGTCGCCGCATAAATCTGACCGAGTTCACCGGCTTCAATCATTCGCTTCAACAGTACCGTATCCGCTCGATGTCGATAATGGAAGCCATAATGTAGCGTCCGCTTCGCACGTTCGGCAGCCTCCCGCATCTCGCTCGCTTCACGTGCCGAAATGCCCGGCGGCTTTTCACAAAGTACGTGGCATCCCGCTGCGAGCGCCGCGAGGACTTGGTCTTTATGGAGCGCGTTCGGCGTGCAGACGCTGACCGCATCGAGCGATTCATTTTGAAGCATCTCTTCGACCGTCTCATAGACACGCTCGATTCCGAATTGTCGTGCCGCCGCCTCTCCTCGCGCGCGGGTGCGGTTCATGACGGCGACGACGTTTGCGCCGGCGGCGATGTATTGCGGGATGTGTGCCGTCGTGGCAATCCCACCTGTTCCGATTATTCCAATGTTCATCGCGTTCACTCCTTTTTTGTACTGTTCGGGACAAGCGACATGTTTTCCTGTACAAAAAAAGACGACCTATCGCTAGGTCGCCTCGATCACTTACTTCTTGAAGTTCGTGTTTTTGATCCAGTCTTCGAGCTTGTCCTTGAGAACTGTGAAGCCTGGTGCTTCTTCTTGCTTGAAGTTAGAAGCTTCGTTGCGGCGTTGGCCACCACGACGAGCCGGTTTAGCCGACTTTTCGCGTTTTGGAGCTTCTTGAGTCGCTTTCATCGAAAGCTTGATTTTCTTAGAAGCTTCATCAACTTCAAGAATTTTCACTTCAACCTCTTGACCGACTTGAACGTACTCGTTCACGTCTTTCACGTAGTCGTGTGAGATTTCAGAGATGTGGACAAGACCTTGTGTCTCGTCGTCGAGTGCGACGAACGCACCGAAAGGTTGGATTCCTGTTACTTTACCTTTTAAAACTTGATCTTTTTCGTATTTTGCCATTACAAACACTCCTATGCTAAATTCATCAACTTACTATAACATACTTTTTTCGATAAAGTGTAGAAATTAGTAAAAAAGATTATTCGGAAAGATTTCGACGTTTCAAAGTCTAAAGGCGGGGTAAATACAAATCAAGCAAGACTTCAAGTATTCCCCCCTGATTCCGCTAGGCTTTGGCCTAGCCCTTTTTTTGTTCAAAACGTTGTAAACGGCTTCTGGACACTCACTTCATACAGCGTTTCTCCCGCCATCTCATTCAAGATGATCGCGTTTCGATACACGGCCATGCCGAGGTTGGTCGCCGCAGGACCGTGTGAGTGTTCGATGTTCGTGTGCGTGAACAACTTCCCACCGAATCGACCTTCCATCTGAATCTCATACGTCTCATTGACTCGCCATTCCTTCTCGGCTTCCCAGACGATCGGCAATCGGTCAATCCAAGACGGAAGCAACGGTCGGTATCCTGTCGCGACGACGACGAGGTCGTACGTCCGTTCAATCGCTTCCCCAGTATACACGTGTTTACCCGTCAACCGATGCGTCAGCCAGTCGTACGTGATCGTTTCGACTTCAACTTGCGTGAGTAACGCCGCCTGTTGCTCGGTCGACTCTCCTTCTGCCGTCCGATGATACAACGTCTCATAAATTGCTGTCATCGTCTCTGGGTTCACCCCGTGACGGAACCGTTCGAACGACTTGAGCAACGCTTGACGTGACGTGTACGATAGAGCGTGGAAGTACCGAACGTAGTCCACACTAAAAATCTCATCACCTAACTTCCCCGCCTCGAGCGACTCGAAATGGTCCGACCGTGTAATCCAGTCGACCCGTTGCTCATTTGTCGCGTCGCCGAGCAAGTCGAGGAACACTTCCGCCGCACTTTGTCCGCTACCGACGACGGCGACACGATACTTGTCCTTTAACACATCTCGATATGTCATATATTCGCTCGTATGGATGACTTGTTCGAATCCGTCTGGAACGAGCGGCGTCGTGCCCGTACCGAGCACGACGTGTGTAGCGCGAAGCTGGATCGTCTCTCCGGCTGACTCCACGGTCACGACATACCCTTCCCCGTCGGCCGTCACATCCGACACCCGGTGCCCGAACTTGACGGTCGGCAAGCTTTCGGCCACCCACCTGAGGTAACGATTATATTCCGTCCGGGGAATCGTGTTCCGTTCTTGCGTGATGAACGTTTGCAGTCGCCCTGTCTCACTCAAATAATTTAAAAAACTTGCCTCGTTCGTCGGGTCGGCGACCGTGACGAGGTCTTGCAAATAATGCGTTTGCATCGTCATTCCGTCGATGAGCATCCCTTCATGCCACATCATCTCAGGTCGTTGTTCATAGCAAACGCCTCGTAACGTCGTCTTCTCCGCTAACGCCATCAACCCTAAATTGTACGGTCCACAACCGATGGCGACAAAATCTACTTGTTCCATATGTTTCACCTCGCCTATTCTTTCCCGCTCACTATACCGCTAAAACGTCAACAGACCCTCATTGCCGAGAGTCTGTCGTCACCGTCACTTCGAACTGGCTCATGAACCGATCGATGCGACGAATCGCTTCTTGCAGTTGTTCAATCGATGTCGCGTAACTCGCGCGGACGAACCCTTCTCCGCTCGCACCGAAGGCGTTGCCTGGGACGACCGCAACACGCTCTTCGAGCAAGAGCCGCTCGGCGAACTCCTCGCTCGATAGACCGGTATGGCGAATCGACGGGAACGCATAGAACGCGCCTCCCGGCACATGTGTCGGCAGGCCGGCGTCGTTCAGCGCTTGGATGAAATAGTTGCGGCGTTGGCGATAGCTCTTCACCATCTTCGGCACGTGTTGTTCTCGGCTCCGGAGCGCTTCAAGACCGCCGAACTGAACGAGCGTCGGTGCACACATCATGCCGTACTGATGGACTTTGAGCATCTCGCGCGTCACGACCTCCGGGGCACACGTGAAACCGAGGCGCCAACCGGTCATCGCGAACGCTTTCGAGAACCCGTTGACGACGATCGTGCGCTCACGCATATCATGTAACGTCGCGAAGCTCGTGAACGGTTCATCATACGACAGCTCGGCATAAATCTCGTCACTGACGACCCAGAGGTCGTGCTTCGTCGCGAGTTCGGCGATGTCCGCGAGCTCTTCCCCTGTCATCGTCGCCCCTGTCGGATTCGATGGGAAACAGAGGAGCATCGCTTTCGTCCGCTCGGTGATGGCGGCCTCGACGTCTTCCCGGATCAAGCGGAACCCGGATTCAGGACGACACGCCACCGGCACGACCGTCCCTCCCGACATCTCGATGAGCGGGCCGTAGGAGACGAACGCCGGCTCGACAACGATGACTTCGTCGCCCGGGTTTAAGAGGGCCCGAAATGCGATATCGAGCGCTTGTGAGGCGCCTGTCGTGACGATGAGCTCGGTCGCCGGGTCGTACGCGACGTCGAACCGTTGCTTCATATAATGCGAGATCTCTTGCCGCAACTCGAGAAGTCCGGCATTGGCACTATACGCTGTATAACCTTGTTCAAGCGCCGCATAGCTCGCTTCGCGCACGTTCCACGGCGTGATGAAGTCCGGCTCTCCCACCCCGAGAGAGACGACGTTCTCCATCGTCTGTGCCAAGTCAAAGAAACGGCGGATGCCCGACGGCTTCATCGAGACGACTTGATTCGAGAGTGACTTCATGGCGTGATGTTCAACCGCTTGTCTTCGACTTGTGGGGTGAACAAGATGCCGTCGTGCTTATACGTCTTCAGTTTGAAGTGGGTCGTCGTCGAAACGACCGAATCGAGCGGCGACAGTTTATCCGATACGAACGACGCCACGTCTTGGAGCGAATTGGCCCGGATGACGACTTGAAGGTCGTACGCCCCTGACATCAAGTAGAGCGCCGTCACTTCAGGGAAGCGGTAAATCCGTTCGGCGACTTCATCGAACCCACGTCCTCGTTTCGGCGTCACTTTGACGTCGATGAACGCCGTCACGTCATGCCGATTGATTTTTTGCCAGTTGACCATCGCGCGAAAGCCGAGCAAAATCCCGTCTTGCTTGAACTTCTCAAGCATCGCGTCGACAGTCGCTTCGTCGGTCGAAAGCATATCCGCGAGGACTTTCGTTTCCATGTATCCTTTTTCCTCGAGTAGCTCGAGCAGTTCTAATTCTTTTGTTGTATACATTCTGTCATTCTCCTTCCGTTCTACCGGGGAACGCTCCCGTGAACGTTCTCTCTGTCTGTCTCACATAATCACGCCGTTCGGCTTGGACGATATGAAAGTTTTTCATCTCCATGTTGACGAGACCGTGCTTCTCGCAAAAATCGTCAAAATACCGCCGCCGCGTCTCGTCTTGTTTCGCCGATAAGTTGTCGGTACCGTTGAAGGCATAGAGCACGGTCGCCCGTGCCGGATGCGCGATCGTCCCCTGTTCACTGACGCGTAATATGAAATCCCAGTCCCAATAATTATAGACATCCTCGTCAAACGGTCCAATCGCATCGTGCAGCCTTTTCCGGTAGAGCGTGCCCGACGGAATGTACGTCGAATCTTGCCGCAACCGGACCAAGTCGAGGTCGTAAGCGAACGCTTCCCAGTCCGTGACGACACGATGACCGTCTTGCCACTCGAAGCGAAACAGTTCGGCGTCCGTGAAGACGAGGTCGGCCGAACGAATGTCCTCGAGCGCTAGCTCGATATGGGTCGGCATCAGCAAATCATCATCGTCGAGCAGCAAGATATACTCCCCGGCCGCCTCACGTACGCCGCGATTGCGTGCCTTGACGTGATGGTTCTCACCGAGCTCGATGTAGCGAATCGTCAATCGATTCAAAAAAGGCGCCAAAAGATGTTGTTTTGGCGGCCCGTCATTATTGATCACAACGACTTCAAACTGCTGATACGTCTGGACAACGAGGCTGTCTAACAGTTCCGTCAATTCCGCTTCACGCGAATGGACCGGAATGACGATCGTGACGAGCGGACTCATCCGCGGTAAGCTGTCTCGACGTGCGGCAAAATCGTTTCCCAGCTGACGCCGTTCTCTTTTGACACGGTGACGAAGTCGCCGTAAGCGAAGACGCTCTCGACACCTTCGATTTGAACGAGTTTCGCGAGGAGCGGCTGGTCCGTCGCTTCTCCAGCTTTCACGCTCTGGCTTTTCGCCCCGAAGACGTTTTCCGGAAGTGTGATTTTCATTGCGTTTGGATTTGGTGTTGGATCGATTCGTAACATGTAAGTTCCCCCTTATAGTTGACAAGATTGTGAAGACGCGAGTAGTCGTCTCGCCATGTCCCGCAAATCAGAGTCGGACGGACAGTCATCGAACGCCTCCATTAAGATGTGCCGAATTCGTTCGGACAAGTCTTCTTCCGTCTCGATTTCAGTCAATGCCACGGCGATATCATCGAACTCTGGCCCATACGACCCGATCCCGTAACCGAGCGGGTCCCATGCTAATAATAAGTCTTCTGCTCTCATTTGTTAAACCCTTCTTTTATTCCGTTTTTCAAACCTTACTTCCTCAATCTACCGCACTTTCGCGCTCGACGCTACCTCATCCCGAAATTGCCCTACTTTTCAAAAATAGACATTACCATATATAGTGTTGAGCGCCGATCCTTATTCTTCTACATATCGTGTGAAAATGATCCATTCAATCGATTTAATTCCTACGTTTTTTAAAATTGACCGCTTACATAAAAGATGAATTTCGTGACGCCGCTTCTTCTCTAAACTTTTTTCTATCTCAAATCTCATCTCAAATCGGATGACAGCGCCATTTTTGAGTAAAAGTAATCAAAGCGAATACAGTTTGTTGAATGTCAAGATTTGAAAACTAAATATGGGTGATTTATGATTAAAAAGATAAAAAAACGTCAATATATAGTTAAAAGCTAAAAAGGCTTTTAACTATATATTGACGCAATACAGGGTATTTTGAGCTATACCTTTATAATATCTACATCTGAAGAAGGAGTGATCGTTTTGACATCCCCTATCCAACACGAGACGATGTTGGCCCAATCGCCAACACTTACAGACGTCTCCACATTGATTCAATCCATCAAACAACGCTACCCACAACTGAGTGTGGAACGATATGAAGAACGAGCGATTCGGGCGCTCGAGTCTAAAACGCTGACACAAGATATAGTATATGAACTCTTGACGATGCACGCCCTTGATATGTTGCAGGCCGAAGAACCGGATTGGACGTTCGTCGCGACAGAGATGTACTTGAACCGCCTCTACTTAGAAGCTGCACGGAATCGTGGCTACGATGCCTCGACGCGTTACGGTGCGCTCTATCCGATGATTGAGACGCTGACGAACAAGGGCATCTTCACATCCGCCCTCATCGACACGTACTCAAAAGAAGACATCGATTACTTAGAGACGTTAATCGACCCGTCGCGCGACCGCCTGTTCACGTATATCGGCTTACGCACATTGTCTGACCGTTACCTCGGACGCGATCACGTCAAAAACTTGTTCGAGCTTCCACAAGAACGGTTCATGGTCATCGCGATGACGCTCATGCAAAAAGAAGCGCCGGCACAGCGCGTGAAACTTGTCGAAGAGGCATATTGGGCCCTTTCGAACTTGTATATGACCGTGGCCACACCGACGCTCTCGAATGCCGGGAAATCATATGGTCAGCTCAGCTCATGCTTCATCGACACGGTCGACGACTCACTTCGTGGCATTTATGACTCGAACACAGACGTGGCCACCCTTTCGAAAGGCGGCGGTGGAATCGGTGTCTATCTCGGCAAGATTCGCTCACGCGGCAGCGACATTAAAGGGTTCAAAGGCGTCTCGAGCGGGGCACTCCCTTGGATGAAACAATTGAACAACACGGCCGTCTCGGTCGACCAACTCGGCATGCGCCAAGGTTCGATTGCGGTCTATTTAGACATTTGGCACAAAGATATCTTCGAGTTCCTCGATGCGAAATTGAATAACGGCGATGAGCGTCTCCGGACGCACGACTTGTTCACGGGCGTCTGTCTGCCAGACTTGTTCATGCGTACGGTCGAAGCCCGAGGTGACTGGCACTTGTTCGACCCGCACGAGATTCGTACGGTCATGGGCTTCAGCCTCGAAGATTTCTATGACGAGACAGAGAACGGTGGTTCGTTCACGGAAAAATATATGGCATGTGTGAACACGCCAGAACTCACCCGCGTGACCGTACCGGCGATCGACCTCGTCAAGCGTTACATGCGCTCGCAACTCGAAACAGGAACGCCGTACATGTTCTTCCGGGACGCGGTGAACCGCGCCAACCCGAACAAACATGCCGGCATGATTTACAGTTCGAACCTCTGTTCAGAAATCGCGCAAAACATGTCACCGACCGTCATCGACGAAGAGTATACGGAAGACGGGAAAATCGTCATCACGAAGACGCCAGGTGATTTTGTCGTCTGTAACTTGAGCTCGATCGCGCTCGCCCGTGCCGTCAAGTCAGACGTGCTCGAGCGACTCATCCCGATTCAAATGCGTATGCTCGACAACGTCATCGACTTGAACACGATCGAAGTGCCGCAAGCGATGATCACGAACCAAAAATATCGTGCCGTCGGTCTCGGAACGTTCGGCTGGCACCACTTGCTCGCCCTTGAAGGAATTCGGTGGGAATCGGTCGATGCAGTGCAATACGCAGAAAAACTGTATGAGAAAATCGCTTACCTCACGATTCAAGCTTCGATGGAACTTGCGAAAGAGAAAGGTGCGTTCGGTGTGTTTGAAGGTTCGGAATGGCATACCGGTGAGTACTTCAAACGTCGTAACTATCGTTCGCACGACGACCTTGACTGGGACGGACTCGCCGCAAAAGTCCATCAAAATGGCGTCCGGAACGCCTACATGATGGCCGTCGCGCCGAACTCGTCGACTGCCATCATCGCAGGCAGCACGGCATCGATCGATCCGGTCTATAAAAAAGTGTATTCAGAAGAGAAGAAAAACTACAAGATTCCGGTCACAGTACCCGATCTCAACCCGGAGACGAACTGGTTCTATAAATCAGCGTTCGAAGTCGACCAGTTGTGGAGCATCCGCCAAAACGCGGCGCGTCAGCGTCATATCGACCAAGCGATCAGCTTCAACTTATACGTCAAAAACGATGTCAAAGCGACAGAGCTCCTCACGATGCACCTTGAGGCGTGGTCGCTCGGTATGAAATCGATTTACTATACGCGCTCAACGACCGTCGAAGTCGATGAGTGCGAATCATGCGCTTCGTAATATAAAGAAAGGTGGGACCGACCATGAACGTCGCAATCGTCTACAGTTCAATGAGCGGAAATACGGAAGAAGTCGCGTCACTCGTTGAGACGGCCCATATCGAACGAGGCGACCATGTCGCCCTGTTCGAGTCGGACCGAATCGGGCATCGCGAGGCGGCTGCCCTCGCATCGTACGACCTCGTCTATTTCGGTTCGTACACGTGGGCCGACGGCGTGTTGCCAGATGAGATGAAAGACACGTTCCGTCTCGTCTTAAAAGAACTTAACGTGCCGATTCGCCAAGCGGCCGTCTTCGGTACCGGGGACAAAATGTTCGTCCACTTCTGCCGGGCCGTCGACGAGATGGCGTACCACCTGTCTAAATACGGGATTCCCCTCGCCGGTGAACTGCTTAAAATTGAACAGTCGCCGCGCAACCAACCATACAACGTCCGACACTGGGCCGAACGGTTGGCACGAAACGCCGAAGAAGGAGTATACGCCAATGACCATTCAAAAGATCAAACTACTGTCGCCCAAACATCCTAACCGGGCGACAGCGATTATCGGGGGCGAGACAAGTTCTATCGTCAACTGGAATGACATCGCCTATCCGCAATTTTATACGATTTATAAGCAACTGCTCTCAAACTTCTGGATTCCAGATGAAATTTCGATGTCAAAAGACATGCAACAATGGCCGCAGTTGAGCGAACGCGAGCAGGATGCGTTCAAACGCATCATCGGCTTATTGTCGATTCTCGATTCGGTGCAGACGCGCTACATCCTTGAGTCTTCGATGTTCTCGTCAGACTCGTCGGTGCACGCCGTGCTCGCCGTCATCGCGCAACAAGAAGTCGTCCACAACCAATCGTACAGCTACGTCCTCTCGAGCCTCGTTCCGCTCAGCGAACAAAATCGAATCTTCGATATCGCCAAAGACGACGAGATGGTCATGAAACGCAATCAATTCATCTTGGACTTGTACGAAGAGTTCCGCGAAGAACAGACGGCCGAAACGTTCGCGAAATCGCTCGTCGCCTCGATTATCCTTGAAGGAATCAACTTCTACTCAGGCTTCGCCTACTTCTACAACTTGGCCCGCCACCAGAAGATGGTCGGCACGTCGACGATGATCAGTTACATCCAGCGTGACGAGATGCAACATTCTTACTTCGTCAGCCAGTTGCTCCGCGCCGTCTTGACGGAAAACCCACAAATTGACGCAGACGGCAGCTTCAGCGAATTCGTCTACGACACGATGAAAGAAGCGGTCGACTTAGAGATTGAGTGGTGTGAGTACGTGCTCCGCGACCTCGATGGACTTGACGTGAGCGAGATGCGCGACTACGTGAAGTACCTCGCCAACAAACGGCTCCGGGTAATCGGATTGAACGACTTGTATGAGGGGTTCAACGAAGACGTCATGCCTTGGATTCGCGCCTATTCAGACGACTCGCTCAATGCGACGAAATCTGATTTCTTCGAACAAAAATCACGCTCTTACGCGAAAGTCACCGACGCCAACGGCTTCGACGACCTCTAACAAACAGGAGCTCCTTCGTGAGAAGGAGCTCCTGTTTTCGTATACAGAAAAACCCTCGACGATTTTCGTCGAGGGTTCGCTGTCCTGCGCGAGCAGAAACGGATCAATAATAAGTTCTTACGTATTGGGCAATGCCTTCCGCAATCCCTTGCGCCATCCGTTGGCGTGACGCTTCACTGCGAAGGTGGACGACATCCGTCGGTGACGTGATGAATCCGAGCTCAACGAGTGCTGATGGCATCAAGCTATGGTTAATAACAGCAAAGTTAGCCGTCTTCACACCACGGTTCCGCATGCCGGTTCCTGACATACTCGAAACAAGATTGTTTTGAATGTTCGTTGCCAATACACGGCTACGAGCACTTTGAGATGTCGAACCTGAGTAAAACGTTTCAATTCCATTCGCTGTCTTATCTGTTGATGCATTCGCATGAATGCTAACGAATAATTCACCGCGAAGATCTCGTGCGATTGTCGGACGTTGTTGTGGCGTGTAATAAATATCAGTCGAACGGGTTAAACGTACTTGGTAGTTATATTTTGAACTGAGGTACGATTCGATACGTTTTGACACATCGAGAACGACTGTCTTTTCGTAAAGCGATCCGTTCAACGCACCTGGGTCTTTCCCACCGTGCCCCGGATCAATCACGATAACTGGTCCTTTTGAGACAGATGGCTTCGTCGCCATCGTGAATCCTGCCGAGATGAACCCGTCACGGCCGTTGTATTTAATCTTATAGAATCCGCTCGTCAAACCGTAATGTTCAACTTCTGTTCCATGTGCTAACTTCCCGAGAACCGTCGAGTTTACTGTGGCAGCTGAACGTACGTTCAACGCGTCACCTGGCGTGTTCGTATACACTTTTCCTTGCGGTGCCGGAGCTGGTGCGGCCGGGGCTTTACCGGCAGTCAACCAAGACGTCGGCGTGAAGTATGTCTTCGTCCCGATATAGACGACCGACCAGCTCGAGTTGTGGGCACTATACGTCACAGCCGTATATTGCGGCAAGACGAGTTGTACCGGTGAGCTCTGATGCGTCTGACCGAACAAGTTGGCATTGCGGTTTGCATAACCTTGCACTTTTGCCGGTTCAGGCGTCGTCGTCGTCGGTGGTTGAACCGGTGCCGGACCAGGTGTGATCCATGCCGTCGGTGTGTAGTACGTGGCGTTCCCGTCATAGACGACCGACCAGCTCGAGTTGTATTTACTCGATACGACCGGTGAGTTGATTGGAAGCACCTTCATGACTTTTGAAGCTTGATTGCGCGTCTCGAACAACTTCATCTCACGGTTCGCATACCCGTTCTCTTTCGTCACCGAAGGTTGAAGTGTTCCGGCCGTGATGCCGCGGGTCGGTGTATAGAACGTGCTCGTCCCTTCGTAGATGACCGACCAGCTCGAGTTGTGGATGCTGAACGTGACGGTACGGTTAGCCGGAATCGTTTTGACGACCGGAGACGTCTGCAACGTTCGGTTGAACAACTCGATCGTCCGGTTCGTGTAGCCCGTCTGTTTTTGTGGCGTCGCGGTGACGACTTTCGGGGCGATATACGCTTTCGCCGCGTAATACGTCTTGCCATTTAAGAAGACCTTCACCCAAGACGTGTTATGGGCGGCATACTGGACTTCCGTCCCTTTTCTGAGCGTCGTCACGATTTGCGCATCGCGGTGGGACGTGACACGGATGTTCAAGTTCTCCGTCGTCACACCTGTCGATGATGCCGCTTGTGTCGTGATTGGAGCCGGCGCTAACGGTTTGATGTACTGCGCCGAGGCATAGTATGTACGATTGTTTAGATACACTTTATGCCATGATTGGTTATGAGTACCATATTTCACTTTCGTACCTTTCGGCAACGTCGTAATGAGCGTTCCCGTTGTGCTCGCTGTCGAGCGGACGTTCAAGTTGACAGTCGTCTCGCCATCTAAAGTCGAGGCCTCAACCGTTGGCTGTTGGGCGCCGAACAAGAGAAGCGAAAGAATGAGGGCAACCTTTAATAGCTTCATTTTCATTCAAAATATTCCTTTCCTCTCGCGCTACTTACTACTAACAACAACTTCATATTAGCATAATGCTTTTTAAAAAAAAGTAAGTATTTGAAAAAAAGATGAATATTTTTGATAAAAAGGGGAATAGTTTTTAGTTACTTTGTCGAATGATGATGTAATTCCCATTTCCATATTTTTCTTCCGTCACCTTTACATTCGAAAGCTCCTGTTTAATCGTCGACAAGTTCCACCCTGATATTGGCGGACAAAGGACGAACCCGTCGAGTCCCTCGACAGAAGCAATCTTTAAAAAGCGACGTAAATTATATTCTCGTTCAATATATCGGTCGAACGTTTCGTTTTCTTTAGCCTCAATTCCACCCCAATATCGCCCTTCGACTCGTCGCGGGTACGTACGGACAGAATTTTCCGTAATCGGATCCGGGGTGTGATCGAATCGACCAAAGTCCCGGGACGATTTTGCTTCGACGAGCGCCCCGATGGAAGCATTTACGTCGAGTCCGATTGTTCCCGCAATCGAGAAGACCGCCTGTTGTACGCCTTGAAGATGCATTTGGAGCGCCCCCGGTGTCGCCGTCGCTTTCAACTTCTTGTCGCCCTCGTAGGCGTTTAAGATGCGGGCGACTTCCCCAGATTCGCGAACGAGTGCGTAATACGTCACATGGACCGGAACGTCACAATCGTGACTCGTTGGCGCCTCGAGTGCGATCGCATACTGGTTGGCCAAACACGTCGAGATGACGAATACGTCTAAAAGCTCTTCGACGAGCGCCGTACGATCGTCTTCATAAAGAGCCGCACCGACTTCCCCCACCTCTTCTAATAATCGAGCCAGGCCCGACAGCGGTCGCCAATAGCCACCTAAATGAATGATCATCTGATCGACTTGTTGTTGAATTTCTCTCATTTCCTTCACCTATCCTTCTGCTCTATTAACCGGCCCCATGGTATACTATGCTCAATCGAATTGTACGGAAAGGGGTAACGCCTCATGTCATCCGCAAAACTTTGGCAACTTGTTCGGCTTATTCTCGTCATACTTGGTACCTTCGCCGTCATTTGGGTACTCGGCATCCTATTTCAGTACACCTATCCTTTCGTTCTTGCCTTCTTGTTGTCCTTGTTGACCGTGCCGCTCGTCAATTGGTTCGAACGAAAGGTGAATCTACCGCGCGCCCTCGGGACACTCGCTTCGCTATTCATCGTCATCGGAATTGTGACCGGGATGATCATGATCGTCATTTCGCAATTGATTCGCTACGCCACGATCGCTGCGGAAAAACTTCCTGGTCAAATCGAGACGTTCACGACCTTTGCTCAGCGTGTGTTCAACGAACGCATCGCCCCGCTCGTCAATGACGCATACGACAGCCTCGAACAGCTCAACCCGAGCCAGACGACTTCAATCGAAGGTGGAATCACGGAACTCGGCGTCCAGCTCGGCGCGGCAATCGGGGTCTTGTCTCGCGGCATCGCCGGCACGCTTCAAGGATTACTGAGCGCTTTACCGCTCGTCTTGTTGCTTTTCATCGTCATCGTGCTCGCCTGGTTTTTCATCACGAAAGATTGGCCGTCTTACATGCGCCAAATCGAACGGTTGAATGAACGCAAAGGGTTCAAAGAGTTCGAGGCCGTCATGTTCAACTTGCGCTCCGCCTTGTTCGGCTACGCCCGGGCCCAAGTGACGCTCATTTCCATCACGTTCGTCATCGTCCTCGTCGGCATGTTCATCCTTCGTGTCGACAACCCACTCTCGTTCGCGCTCCTCGCCGCCTTCTTCGACCTGTTGCCGTATCTCGGGGTCGGCACGCTCTTGATTCCGTGGGCGGCCTATGCCGCCATCACGGGTGACTGGTTCGTCGCCATCGGCGTGCTCGTTCTCTATTTGATCGTCATCGTGCAGCGCAACTTGGCCGAACCGAAAATCGTCGGTTCGCATATCGGATTGAATCCGCTCGCGGCGCTCGTCTCGATTTTCATCGGGTTGAAACTGTTCGGCGTCCTCGGCTTCATCTTGGGACCCGTGTTCGCCGTCTTGCTCAAGGCGTTATACAACGCCCAAGTGTTTCACTACATTTGGCGCTTCATCATCGGCCCCGCGCCCATACCAAAAGAGCGATGACGCATCATCGCTCTTTCTTTGTCGGGACCGCCACGTAAGGCGCGCCTTCAGTTTGGTCTGGCACCGTCGTAATACCTGTCGTACCGGCCTCGTAAGCAGCGACGGCGAGGATACAGGCGTCGATAATGTCGTCGACCTGCACGTTCGACATCTTCCACTTCCACGGGGAACTGTTCGAGTAACGGCGAAGCATTTCAATCCGCTCCGCTTCGCCTTCCGCCGTCTTCTTACTAAACTGCGCCTCTTGCCCGGTCATCACGGCAAAGCATACTTCCGGATGCGACTCGTACACGTCGTCACGGTCGAGCTTTTGGAACTCACGGATGCGCGGCGTGAGGTTCCACGCCTGCTTGCTGATTCCTTTTCCGACGAGCTCGCGGCTCATCGTGTTCGCCGCGTCGTACGTCGCTTCTCCTAACACCTCTTGAATCGGCGGGGTGAAGATGGACGACTTCCGCTTCGTCAACTCTGATCGCATATACGCATCGCACGCTCGATCCGGTTGTGCGACCGTACCTAACGTTTTCGGCATGTCGACGAAATGGACGGCCCCATCGATTAACAAATCTTCTAACTGCTCTGAGATGGTCAGACAAAGCGAGATGCTATCGTACGTGATGCGTACCCAGCTCCCGCGTGCCCCATCAATTCCTACTCCTACCACGGCGTACCTCCTGCATGAAAACCAATATCCCGAACACCGCACAAAACACGGTGATCCCTAACAACCATTGGGATGGCCAAGCCGTGTAACCGAATCCGGTCAGAGCGGCAAGGCCAACCAATCCCAATCCCAATCCTAGTTTCACCGATTCCACCCGTCGAGTAAAGTAGAAAGTGTGCGGACCATGACGCCCGTCGGTCCTTTTGGACCGAGTTCGTTCGCCGTAGCACGATCGCTCGTGCCGGCGATATCGAGGTGAAGCCACGGCGTGTCGCCGACGAACTCACCAACGAACGCGCCACCGAAAATCATATGCCCGTAACGGCCTGGCGAGTTGTTCAAGTCGGCCACTTCCGACTTCCGCACTTGGTTGATGAACACGTCAAAGTACGGCATCTGCCAGACGAGCTCGTTCGTTTCCCGGCTCGCCGTCTCGAGCGCACCATAGAGCGAATCATCATTCGTCAAACAGCCCGTCACTTCCGTACCAAGTGCGACGAGGACACCGCCCGTGAGCGTCGCCACGTCAATGATTGCTTGTGGCTCATACGTCTTCGCGAACGTCACCGCATCCGCGAGGACGAGGCGTCCTTCCGCGTCCGTGTTCAACACTTCAATCGTCTTCCCGTTCATCGCCGTGATGACATCATCCGGCTTGAACGCATCACCTGAAATCATGTTGTCTGTCGCCGGGATGACACCGAGCACGTTGACGGCAGGTTTCGTCGTCGCAAGCGTCTCGAACAAGCCGAGCACCGTCGCCGCACCGCCCATGTCGCCTTTCATGCCGACGATTCCGTCTTTTGGTTTAATCGAGTAACCGCCCGTATCAAACGTGACGCCTTTCCCGACGATCGCAATCGGCGCGTCTTCCCCTGCGCCGTTATATTCGAGAACGATCAGCTTCGGCGGCAACGTCGACCCTTGGTTGACGGCGAGGAGCGCCCCCATCCCGAGCCCCTCCATCTCTTCCTTGTCGAGGATACGATGCTTGAATCCGTTCCGCTCCGCCAATTCGACCGCATAGTCAGCGAGTGCTTCGGCCGTCAAAATGTTCGCCGGCATCATCGTCAACGAACGGGCGATGTTCACACCACGGCCTCTTGCCGCGCCTCTTTGGACCGCGGCCTCGTCGACGTCACCACAAAGGGTGATCGTCACGTCAGCCACGGCCGATTTCGGGTTCGATTTGTATGTAGGATGCTCATACGTGGCCAACTCATACGCCTCAGCGAAAAGCTCACCGGAAGCACCGAACATCTCGAGGGCGATGGCGACGTCCGCGAATCCTCGTGTCTTCACTTCTTTGGCGACTTTGCCGAACCATTTGCGCATCTGTTCCGTCGTGATGTCGTTTCGTTGTCCGAGGCCGACGAAGACGACGCGCTTCACTGAACCTACGAACGTCGGGACGATTGAGACTTCCCCTGTCTTCGTCGAGATGTCAGCGGTTTGGATGAGCGACTTGACGCGCCCGTTATAAAGTGTGTCGAGTCCTTCCTCAATCGTATCGGCCGCCCCGATTCCGACCACGATTGTCTCGTACGACCCGTTCCAATCTAGCTCTTTCACTTGATACATATGTGCCACTTCCCTTCTTTATATATAGTTAGCATAACGAACTTCTCTGAAATAATGAAACGGTATGCGCAAGAGTCAAGAAATCTTCGAATTCAAGCGCTATCTCCTCGTTGTGACGACGATTTATTTTATGATAGGATAGGTAAGTACGCAATCCGGCATCCCTCACAGTTGAGGTGAGGCCATTTTGTTCGGTCGAGGCTTCCCCTAGTCGCAGACCGTTGCTACTCTAATCTTCCACGTTTTCGTTAATTCCTTTTTCATTTCGGGTAAGAACTAACGAGGTAACGTCGGAAACACACTATTTCTTTGAAGAGAGGGACTACGCTTATGTCACACATTAAAGGTATTGGCGCATCTGCAGGAATCGCAGTTGCAAAAGCATTCGTCATGGAAACACCTTCATTCGACATCCCAACGAACAAAATCGAGGATGTAGCAGCTGAAAAGGCTCGCTTCGATGCGGCAATCGCGCAATCGAAAGTCGAACTTGAAGAAATTCGCGAAATCACACTCCGTGAGCTCGGCGAAGACAAGGCTGAGATCTTCTCGGCACACTTGCTCATCGTTGAAGATCCAGAGATTGTTTCTCAAGTGAACGAGAAAATTGAAAGCGAACACATGAACGCTGCGAAAGCACTCGACGAAGTCGCGCAGACGATGATCATGATCTTTGAATCAATGGACAACGAGTACATGCGTGAGCGGGCAGCAGACGTACGTGACGTCACAAAACGCGTCATGGCCCACATCCTCGGCGTGACATTCATGACACCGGCTTCAATCTCTGAAGAAGTCATCATCATCGCAGAAGACTTGACGCCATCTGACACAGCACAACTTAACCGTAAGTACGTCAAAGGGTTCGCAACGAACATTGGCGGACGTACATCTCACTCGGCAATCATGTCACGCTCACTCGAAATCCCGGCTGTCGTCGGAACGAAAGTGGCACTTGAAGAAATCAAAAATGGCGATGTCGTCGTCATCGATGGAACAGAAGGCGACGTGTTCGTCAATCCTTCAAAAGAGCTCCTCAACGAATACGTTGCAAAACGTGAGTCGTTCGAAGCATACAAAGAAGAATTGAAGCAACTCGTCAACGAAGAGTCGGTCACGGCGGACGGCCATAAAGTGAAACTTGCGGCCAACATTGGGACACCGAACGACCTTGAAGGCGTACTCAAAAACGGAGCAGACGCGATCGGCCTCTACCGTACCGAGTTCCTTTATATGGACTCTGAGACGTTCCCGACAGAAGAAGAACAGTACAACGCCTACAAATCAGTGCTCGAAGGTATGGAAGGCAAACAAGTTGTCATCCGTACACTCGATATCGGCGGCGACAAAGAATTGTCTTACCTCGACTTGCCGAAAGAAATGAACCCGTTCCTCGGCTATCGCGCGATTCGCCTTTGCCTCGAAGAGACGGACTTGTTCCGCACTCAGCTCCGCGCCCTTCTCCGGGCGTCGGCTCACGGCGACCTCGCCATCATGTTCCCGATGATCGCGACACTCGAAGAGTTCCGTGCCGCGAAAGCACTCCTTCTCGAAGAGGAAGCGAAGTTGAAAGAGGAAGGCATCGCTGTCGGCAACTACGAGACAGGAATGATGGTTGAGATTCCATCAACTGCCGTCATGGCGAAGCAGTTTGCGAAAGAAGTCGACTTCTTCTCAGTCGGCACGAACGACTTGATTCAATACACGATGGCAGCGGACCGCATGAACGAGAAAGTTTCGTACTTGTACCAACCGTTCAACCCGGCCATCTTGAACCTTCTCCACAACGTCATCACAGAAGCGCATAAAGCTGGAAAATGGGTCGGCATGTGTGGCGAGATGGCTGGAGAAGAACTCGCGATTCCGATCCTTCTCGGACTTGGTCTTGACGAATTCTCGATGTCGGCTTCAAGCGTCCTTCGCGCACGTAGCCTCGTGAAACGTTTGACGAAGTCAGAAACAGAAGCAATCGTCAACGAAGTGCTCAACATGGACACGGCAGAAGAAGTCGTGGACTTCCTCAGTCAAAGGTTTGACATTAAAAAGTAATCGACTATAAAAAATCAGCTTCGTCTCCCATCGAGACGAAGCTGATTTTTGTTTTGCCTGCGTACAAAAGAAAGCGAGACACGTTACTCGATGCGATCCACGATTTGGAAATCTAGTTCTTCTCCAGCGACAATCGACTCACCGTACGAGACGATGACCTGTTTCCCGTCACCGTTCGTCAGAATGATCGGTGTGATGAGGGATGGGACTTTGTCTCGAATCAAATCAAGATTGACTTCTAATAAGACGTCGCCTGCTTTGACGCGATCGCCTTCTTTCACTTTGGCGTCGAAGCCCTCACCCTTCAGGTTGACGGTATCTAGACCGACGTGAATCAAAATCTCGCGTCCATCGTCTGAAAGTAGTCCGATGGCATGTTTCGTCGGGAAGAAGGTAGTGATGGTGCCGGTGAATGGTGCAACGACTTTTCCATCACTCGGTTCAATCGCAAATCCATCGCCCATCATCCGCCCAGAGAAGACTTGATCCGGGACATCATCAAGCGACAAAATCGTTCCCGACATCGGCGCTAAGAATCCTTCTTCTTTTGGGTTCGATGTGCCTGACGTGACGACCGGTTTTTCTTTCCCGCGATATTCCCCACCTTCAATGATGGAAGCGATTTGAGACTTGAGCGTATCGGACTTCGGTCCGAAGATGGCTTGAATGTTATCTCCGACTTCGAGAACACCCGCCGCCCCAAGGTCTTTCAACAACCCTTTATCGACTTGTTTGACGTCATTGACGGTGACACGGAGACGTGTGATACAAGCGTCAAGGTGTTTAATGTTTTCTGGACCGCCGAGACCGACAAGTACTTCATGCGGTAAATCGTCTCCGACGGAAGTACGCCCTTCTTTCCCTTCGACCGCGGCTTCACGACCCGGAATCTTCAAGTCGAATTTTTGAATCGCGAAACGGAATCCGAAGTAATAAATGACGGCGAATACGAGACCGACCGGGATGACGAGCCACCATGCGGTCCGGTTCGGCAACACCCCGAACAATAGATAGTCAATCAATCCGCCCGAGAAGGTCATCCCGATTTTGACGTTTAGTAAGTGCATCGTCATGAAGGATAGACCGGCGAAGACGGCGTGAATCGCAAACAAGAGCGGTGCGACGAAGACGAACGAGAACTCGACCGGCTCAGTGATCCCTGTAAGGAACGACGTGAGCGCCGCCGAGAAGTAGAGCCCTTCGACGTTTTTCCGACGTTCTTTCGGTACGGTATGATACATCGCGAGACAGGCAGCTGGCAACCCGAACATCATGAACGGGAATTTCCCGGTCATATACGTCCCGGCTGTGAACTCGACCCCGTCACGAAGCTGCGCGAAGAAGATGCGCTGGTCCCCTTGGACGAGGTCACCAGCTTGGTTCGTATATTCACCGAACTGGAACCAAAACGGAGAGTACCAGATGTGGTGAAGCCCGAACGGAATCAACGAACGCTCGACCAGACCGAAAACGAAAGCCGAGACGGCCACGTTCGCTTCGATGATCGTACGCGAGAACGTGTTAATCGCGACCCCGATTGGCGGCCAGACATAGGCGAGTGCGATCCCGATAATCAAACTGAATGCGGCTGTCGCAATCGGGACGAACCGTTTGCCGGCAAAGAACCCTAAAAACTCTGGCAACTTGATGTTAAAGTATTTGTTGTAGGCAAATGCGGCGACGAGACCGGCGATAATCCCCCCGAACACCCCCATCTGGAGCGTCGGAATCCCGAGCACGGTCGCATACTGTGGGTCCCCTTGGACGATTTCTGCAGTGATCCCGTTCCACGTGCTAATAACTTTGTTCATAATCAAATACCCGACGATAGCTGCTAACCCGGCAACCCCGTCCCCGTTGGCTAGCCCGATGGCGACACCGACGGCGAATAGCAAGCCGAGATTGGCAAACACGATATCCCCGGCATCGGTCATGACCTGCCAGACGAGGACGAGTGAATCGTTTGCCAAGAAAGGTAAGAGCGCGACAAGATCAGGGTTTTGGAATGCGGTACCGAACGCGAGTAAAAGACCGGCTGCTGGTAAGATCGCAACCGGAAGCATGAGTGCCTTCCCGATCCGTTGCAAGACACCAAACACTTTCTTCCACATCTTGGTTCCCTCCTTTTGTCAGAATACTTACTTTTCCCCATCTGACATATGCCTGAAACCGTTTCCGG